>NZ_LSJT01000078.1:0-35061 GCF_001556795.1 Dermacoccus sp. CCH2-D9 | reverse complement strand
GCCGTGGGCGGTGGCGAGCCGTTCGCGCGTGGCACTGAGACGTTCGCCGTCGAGGTCGGTGAGGGCGACCTTCGCGCCGCGTTCGAGCAGCGCCTCCGCAAGCGCCGCGCCGATACCGCCTGCCGCCCCGGTCACCACGCACACCGCGCCGTGAACATCCATGTCTGCCACCTCGTTCATCGTCGTGAAGCATTGTTGAGCAATGCTCAATAGTTACCTCGATCACATCACAGACTGCGTCGGCCGCGCCAGGGGTTCATCGCCACCAGCTCTTCCGACCGGCGCCCGGCCGAGCGATCCGTGCGCATCTCAGCGCCGCCCGGCCACTGCCGGGCCGGGCGAACCACGCCCGCCCCTCGAACGACGTGCGACGACCTGCTCGGCTCCCCCGGCCCGAGACGATACGTTCGAGCCATGCCATGGAACCCACCAGAGATTCCCGCCTCCACCGGCGCACTGCTCTTCGATCGTTCGGGGCGCCTGCTCATCCTCGAGCCGACATACAAGAGCGGCTGGACGATCCCCGGCGGCGCGATGGAGGCCGACGGCGAGAGTCCATGGGACGGATGCCGGCGCGAGGTGCTCGAAGAGACGGGGCTGGTCGTGACGAGCGGACACCTCGTCATCGTCGACACCCGCCCGGGCAAGCTCGAGCGCAAGCTGGGGCTGCGCTTCCTCTTCGACTGCGGCACCCTCGACGACAAGCAGATTGCCTCGATCCGCCTGCAGGCCGACGAGATCGCCTCCCACCGCTTCGCCGAACGCGACGAGGCACTGGCCCTGCTGTCGAACCCCGTCGGACGGCGCGTCGCGCACGGCTGGGGCGCCCCTCACTGCCTCTACCTCGAGAACGGTCGGCCGGTCGACGGGGTGAACTGACGCCCCGGGGCTCACCCATCTGCGGTTGCCTCGGCCTGTTGACGCACCCCGCATCAGCCCGCAGGTCAGGCATCCACGCCCGCGGGAATGCGGATCGCAGCGCGACATCATAGGCTGGGCATCGAACGGAACGGCGCGCTCAGCGTCGTTGATTCTTTAACGAAGGTGGTATTCGCATGTTCAACCCCGGCAAGGCTCTCGGCCGCGCGATGGTCGGTTCGCTGTTCGTCTACGGCGGCCAGAACGCCATCAAGAACCGCGCTCACCTCGTGCCGATGATCGACGCCGCGCAGGAGCGCTACGGCCTCAAGGGTCAGCTCCCGCTCACGTCCGAGCAGCTCATCCAGGCCAACGGCGCCGGCATGATCGCCCTCGGCGCGGCGATGGGCCTCGGCATCAAGTCGCGTCTCGCTGCCATCGGCCTGCTGCCGTTGCTGGCCGCCACGACGGTCTCCGCCCACAACTTCTGGGACATCAAGGACGACCCGCAGGCCCGCAACCAGCAGATGACCGCCTTCTTCGGCAACCTCGCCGCCGCCGGTGGCCTCGTCACCGTCATCATGACGAAGAACTGACGCACCCGGGCGTCGAGGTCTGAGACGTCTGCGATCGACGTCTGAGGAGTCGCCGTCCGAGAATTCGATGGCGGCCTTGCGCCGCGTCACGCGTGAGAGCCGGAACCCTGCCTGGCAGGGTTCCGGTTCTCACGCGTTTTGTCTCGCAGCGGCGAGCGGCGCCAGCGGCGTCTCGGCTCTCAACGCGTGTCGCCGCGACGCACGTAGCGCCGGGCATCCGACGTGATCGGCTCGGCTCTCGCCGAATTGGTGGGCGGAGAACAGATCGGAAACCTCCCCGATCGCTTCCGATTGTCTGGCGAGCTTCTGCGACATCGACGAGACGCGTGCGCACCTCACGAGTCGACCTGGCACGTTCAGACCCTAGGTGCGAAGTGACGATAAGACGTCGACCAGCCCTATGTGCACGCGCACTCGATGAGCGACGGCTCGTGCCAGCGAGGTGTACCCACCCACGAAAGTAGGCACCCTCTCAGGTGTGCACTTTCGAAGATGCGGAATCTAGGGACGGTCCTCTTGGTGGTTTCCCTCGTTGAGGTGGCCGGTCTTGCCGGATGGTCAGGCGATGCGTGCGCCGCCGTCGACGTGGATGGTCTCGCCGGTTACGAACGACCCTTCGAGCAGCCACAGGACAGCACGTGCGATGTCGTCGTTCCGCCCCACTCGGCCGACCAGGGTCGCGCGCCCGGAGTCCTCGAGAAATTCGTGCTTCGCGTTGTCTCCCATCGCATCCCAGCTGCCGGAATCGATGATGCCGGGCGAGATCGCGTTGACCCTGATGGGAGCGAGCTCCTTTGCGAGATGCGTGACGGCGTAGGTGACTGCCCCGTTCGTGATGCCCATGACGGCGTATCCGGGCGACGGGTTCCACGCGGCGACGCCGGAGAACAGCAGAAGGCTGCCGTCGGGGCGAACCGTCTTGGCTGCATGCTTCGCCAGCAACATCGGACCGATCACCTTGGCCTCGAAGGCGGAGACGACATGGTCGTGGTCGAGCTGCGAGACCGGCACGTTGTGATGCGCAGACGCGGTGGTGACGATGTGATCGAGTGGTCCGACCTCGTCCAGAGCGCGCACGATGCTGTCTTCGTCGGTGATGTCGATGCTGACAGCTCGCGCTCCGGGGATCCGCTCAGCGGCCTCGCGCGCTTTCACCAGGTCGCGAGCACCGATGACAGGTGTTGCGCCTGCTTCGTGGATGGCGTTCGCGATGGCGAACCCGATATCGCGCGCGCCGCCGATGACGAGGACGTTCTGGCTGGCCAGGGGCAGGGTGGCACTCATGGGGTTCTCCCTTGCGTTGCGGTAATGAGATGCGTTGTGCGGGGATCAGATGTGGCGACGCTCGCGCGCGTCCAGTCGCAGGGTGACAAAGGCAAGGGCCAACCCCGCTGCGGTCATCATAGCGCCGACGATGTTGGCCGAGGCGTACCCGAAACCGGCCCCGATGGCGGCGCCAGGGAGCCACGCAGACGGTCCGTTCGAGCCGACTGCTTCCATCGCACGAGGTGCCTGAACGCTTCCAGGGCCGGTCTGCCTCGACTTTGCGCAAGCGGGTGGCTCCGGGCCCGACTGTGCAATGTCCGAGGCGTGTCGTGTGCAAAGTACGGCGCATCTCGACATCGGTCAGCCGCATTCCTGGGCTATTGCAAAGGCCTGGTTCGAGTCAGTTGCCCAGGTTTGCCGGTGAACGTGTGAGTGGGGCCCCGCCAAATTTGGCGGGGCCCCACTCACACGTCAGGGGTGCAAGACGATCAGTGCTTGATCATCCCGTGCGGGTCGATGATGTACTTCTCGTCCGAACCCTCGTTGAACTTCACGTATGCGTCAGGGGCCTCGTCGAGGCTGATGACCTTGGTGTTGAGCATGTCGCTCAGGTAGGGCATGCGGTCCCACAGGATGGCCATCATGAGTTCACGGTTGTAGTGCATGATCGGCGCCTGGCCCGCAGAGATGCGGGGCGACTTGATCCACACCTTGCCGAAGTCGAGCGGGAAGGTGCCTTCCTTGCCTTCCTGCGTCGGCGCGAGCGGGTCGGGCCCGTAGACACCGATGACGCCCGTGGCGCCGCCGGCTCGGGTTGCGTCCATGACCTGGTTGATCGCGGCCTGCGGCATGAGCTTGTCCGCGTCGGAGCCGATGCCGTGAGCTTCGGCTCCGACGTAGTCGACGGCGCTGTCGACCATCGGCTCACCGAGGATGGCCTCGATCTGGTCGGTCAGGGGCACGTCCTTGGACAGGTCGATGGTCTCGCAGCCGCTGCGCTTGACGAGGTCGAGTCGCTTCTGGTCGTAGTCGCCGACGATGATGCACGACGCACCGAGCAGGCGGGCCGCAGCAGCGCCGCAGCGTCCGACGGGGCCAGCGCCGGCGATGTACACGGTGGAGCCCGGCTTGGCGCCGGCTTCCATGAGACCGTGGAATGCGGTGGGGAGGATGTCCGACAGCAGCGCCAGGTCGCGGATCTTCTCCATGGCCTGGTCCTTGTCGGGGAAGCGCAGGAGCTGGAAGTCGGCGTAGGGCACGAACATGTACTCGGCCTGGCCGCCGTCCCAGTTACCCAGGTTGAAGCCGTAGGCGGCGCAGGAGGCGTCGGGGTTCGTCGTCTCGCACACCTCGGTGTGGCGGGCGCGGCAGTTGCGGCAGCGGCCGCAGGCGACGTTGAAGGGGACGGAGACGAGGTCGCCCTCGGACAGGAACTCGACGTCAGGGCCGACCTCGACGACCTGCCCAGTCATCTCGTGACCCATGAGCATGCCCTCGGGCACCGGGAACGAACCGCGGTAGATGTGCAGGTCGGACCCGCAGATGTTCGTTGCGACGATCTTGAGAATGACGCCGTGCGGGGCCTTCTGGCCGTTCGGCATCTCGAGCTTGGGGTAATCGACGGTGTCGACTCGCATGTCTTCGGTACCGTGGAACACCACGGCGCGGTTACCAGTTGCCATGTCTTTCACTCCTTCGACCGCCCCAGCTCGAAGCGGCCCGTCGAGGGGCCCGTGGATTACGGGTCTGCCTGCAGCTAACCAGAGTGCGGTTGTTTCTTCCAGCCCGATGCAACCGCGTCGGGGCATCCATGTCGCGAGTTGAATCGCCCCGGGTTCGGTAGAGGCTGTCATTCGGCGCAAAGATCGACAACATGGCAGCACCAGGGGCTGCCGAAGAGTCGATTGCACCCCAACTCGACCAGCGCCATCACACGCTGCTCAACCGCTGTCGCGGGGCGCTGCTCGTCGCGCACCTGCCGACTGGTGGTCATGGGGGTGAGGTTCGCCGCGAAGCGCGCCTTCGGCCCAGACGGAGCCAGATCCGTCCTGGCTGGCGGGCCGGAACGTTACGGCCTGTTCGCCAGCAACGTCCTCAACTGCGCCGCTGCCTCGTTCGCCGCCTGCTCGCTCATCTGCGACAGGTCCAACCCGATCAGCGGGCGAACCTGCAGCATGCAGTCCAGCCTCGCCTGCTGATTTGGGTCGTAGCTGACCTGCGGCAGGCCCTCCTCCTCGGCGATGTCCTCCGCCTCGTCTCGGCCTCGTCCACCATCGTTTTCTCCCACACGCTCGGAATCGGCACAAACGCCACCTGGCTCCAATCCGGGACCGGACTCGCGGGCGGCATCCGCAGTCTCGCCTGCCTCCGGCTCGGCCATGCCGAAAGGTCGAAGACGAGTCATGACGCTCGCCGCGAGGGTGGTCGTGGCGCAAGGGCCGTCATCGATCGTCAGTTGACGCGGGTGGGCAGCTCCTGGCCCGCACGGTGGGCGTCGATGTTCGCAAGGACGACGTCGGCCATCGCGCGGCGCGTCTCGTGCGTCGCGCTCGCGACGTGCGGGGTGATGACGACCGTGTCGAGGTCGCATAGCTCCTGCGGGATGCTTGGCTCGTCGGCGAACACGTCGAGCGCGGCGCCCGCGATCGCGTCATGCTGCAACGCCTCGATGAGCGCCTCCTGGTCGACGACGCTGCCCCGCGCAATATTGACGATGTAGCCGTTTTCACCGAGGGCGGCGAGCACGTCGGCGTCGACGAGCGCCTTCGTCTGCGCGCCGCCAGGAGTCGCGACGACGAGGACGTCGGCCCATTCGGCCAGCGCCGCGGGGCTCTCCTCGTAGTCGTAGGCGACGTCCTTGCGCGAACGATTGTGGTACCTGATCTCGCAGCGGAACCCTTCGAATCGCGTCGCGATCGCCTGCCCGATGCGGCCGAGACCGAGGATGCCGACCTTCGCTCCGGTGACGCGCCGCTGCAGCGGGTACGGGCCGTCACTCTTCCAACGACCCTGTCGCGCATACCGATCCGAGGCGGAGATGGCGCGCATGACGTCGATCGTCAGGCCGATGGCGAGGTCGGCGACACAGTCGTCGAGGACGTCGGGGGTGTTCGTCACCGGGATGCCACGCGCGGTGGCCGCGTCGACGTCGGTGGCGTCGTACCCGACGCCGAAGTTGGCGATGAGTTCGAGGTTCGGCAACGCGTCGATGAGGCGCGCATCCGCTCCGACGCCCGCACTGCTGACAACGACGCGGATGTCAGCGGCGTGATCGTCGAGCATCGCGCGTCGGTCAGCGCCACCGCGTGGCCAGGTCAAGGCGCCGTCATCGACGAGCTGCTCGACGAGCGGCGGGTACAGCCCGCCGGCGCCCAGGATCAGTGTGTCGCTCATGCCCTCATCGTGGCATCCCGGTCACGCTCGAGCCGATGCGCCCCGCGACGCGCGCGGCACCACGGAGCGGGGCACCCAAGTCCTACGTGTCGGCCGCCAGCGTCTGGGAGACGACGATCAAGGTGCGCTCCGGCAAGCTGTCCGGGCCTGACGACATCACGACCCTCTGCGGGCGGCCGGGCTCTTCGAGTTGCCCGTTCTTCCTTGGCATGCCGATGAGGCGGCGCGCGTCAGCAGCGAACTGCCCCACCGCGACCCGTTCGACGCGATGCTCGTCACCCAGGCAGCCCTCGAAGACCTGACCCTGGTGACAGCCGACCGCCATCTTCTCGGCACCTCGCTCTGCCGCACCCTCGACGCCTCGCGCCGAAGACGACCAAGCGAGCTCCTGGCCGAGCCTGCGAGGTCAGCCCCCACCCCCACGCTGACGACGATCAAGCGAGCCCGCTGGGCGAGCGCTGAGGAGTCAGCGTCAAAGATCATCGAACTCCGGGTGACCGGGCAGCGCGCTCGCGCTGCCCGGTCACCCCGAGTTGCGCAGCGCTGTCGCCAGTCCGTTCATCGTGAGCAGGATGCCGCGTTTGAGTTGGGGGTCATCGTCGCCGGCGCGGTAGCGGCGCAGGAGTTCGACCTGCAGGTGGTTGAGGGGCTCGAGGTAGGGGAAGCGGTTGAAGACGGAACGTTTGAGAGCGGCGTTGTCCCACAGCAGGTCGTCGTGGCCGGTGATCTTCTCGTACATGGCGAGGGTGCGGGCGTGTTCGTCGCGGATCTTGTCGAACACGCGCGCTCGCAGGTCGGCGTCTTCGACGAGTTCGGCGTATTCGGCGGCGAGTCCGAGGTCGGATTTCGCCATGACCTGCGCCATGTTGGAGATGACGGAGCGGAAGAACGGCCAGCGTTCGACGTAGCCGCGCAGTTGCGCGAGGCGCGCGTCGTCGTCACCGATCCAGCGTTCGAGGGCGGTGCCCGTGCCATACCAGCCGGGCAGCATGACGCGGCACAGCGACCACGACATCACCCACGGGATGGCGCGCAGGTCGGCGATCGACGACGTCGGTTTGCGTGAGCTGGGGCGGGAGCCGATGTTGAGTTCGCCGATCTCGGCGACGGGCGTCGACGTCTTGAAGTAGTCGACGAATCCGTCGGTGCGGTGCACGAGGTCGCCGTACGCCTCGCGGGCGAGGGCGGCGATCTCGTCCATCGCGGCGTAGGCGTCGTCGACCTCGGACGGTTCGAGACCCTCGACGTCGAGCAGGGACGACTCGATCGTCGCGGAGACGAGTGCCTCGAGGTTGCGCGTGGCGAGCTTCGGTTCGGCGTACTTGGCGGCGATGATCTCGCCCTGTTCGGTGAGGCGCAGCGAGCCACGCACGGCGCCCGGCGGTTGCGCGAGGATCGCGTCGTAGCTCGGGCCACCACCACGTCCGACGGTGCCGCCGCGGCCGTGGAACAGCCGCAGTCGGATGCCGGCTTCTTCGGCCACCTCGACGAGGTCGAGTTCCGCGCGGTACAGCGCCCAGTTGGCGGCCATGTAGCCGCCGTCCTTGTTCGAGTCGCTGTAGCCGAGCATGACCTCCTGCAGCCCTCCGCCCTTGCGTGCAGGTGCACCCGGGTGCATCTGCACGCAGTGGGTGTCGGCGGGCGGCGCCTTCGAATCGACGAGGGCGCGGTAGGCGGGGACGGCGAGCGCCGCGCGCAGCGTCGTCGCGGAGACCTGCAGATCCTCGATCGTCTCGAACAGCGGCACGATGTTGACGCTGCAGCGCGGACCGTCTGGCGTCACCGTCAGGAGCCCGGCCTCCTTGAGCAGGACGGCCGTCTCGAGCATGTCGGACACGCTCGTGCACATCGAGATGACGTGGTTCGGCACGGCCTTCTCACCGAACGTCCTGACGGCGTGTGCGGCGGCCGCGGTGATAGCGAGTTCTTTCGTCGTCGTCTCGCTGAACGTCGCATTCGGCCCGGCGAGGGGACGGTTGTTCGCGAGCTCCGCGGTGAGCAGCTCGACGCGGGCGTCCTCGTCGAGCGCGGCGTAGTCGTCGCAGACGCCGGCCCAGGCGAACAGCTCCGCGATGGTCGCCTCGTGCGTCTCGGAGTTCTGGCGCAGGTCGAGGCCGTAGAGGTGAAAACCGAACGTGCGCACCGCTTCTCGCAGCGTGGCGAGTCGGTCGTCGGCGATCAGGTCGTCACTGGTGCTGCGCAGCGAGGCGTCGATGACGTCGAGGTCGGCGAGGAACTCCTCGGGCGTCGCATAGGCGACGTACGGGTCGTCAGCCTCACCGCCCTGCCCCGCGCCGACGGCGCCGGCTGGCCCAGCCGCGCCCGCCGCGCCGGGATCGCCCGCATCAGCCCCCACGACGACCCCATGCGTCTCCATGAGTCGGTCGTGCACGTACGACAACGCCTGACGGTAGGGCTCGTCGTCGCGCGCGTCACCGGCGTCAGCCGCGTGCTGCGCGAGGGCCAGCAACTCGTCCGTGACGGGCGCCATGCGTCGGGAGAGCGACAGGCTCGTCTGCAGCTTGTCGAGCTCGTCGAGGTAGTGATCGAGCGCCGTCTCCGCGGCACGGCGTGTGGCGTAGGCGACGACGTCACCCGTGACGTTGGGGTTGCCGTCACGGTCGCCACCGATCCACGAACCAGCCTGCAGCACAGGATCATCCGCGATTCCAGCGCCCGGGAGCAGGGCCGCGAACGCGTCACGCAGCTCGGCGTTGAGCGTCGGCATCACCTCGAAGAACGCGGCGTCGTACCAGCGCAGGCCCGCGTCGATCTCGTCGGTGATCGTGATCTTGCTCAGCCGGATGAGGGCCGTCTGCCACAGCGTCAGCACCCACAGCTTGATCTGGCGCAGGTTCTCCGCATCCTCGCTCGGGTCGAGCTGCATGCGCGTGCGCTCCCGCATGAGGCGCTTGATGTGGCTCTGCGCCTCGAAGACGGTGCGGCGGCGCGTCTCCGTCGGGTGCGCCGTGATGACGGGAACGACGGTGGCGCCCGCCAGCCGCTCGGAGGCCGTGTCACCGTCGATATGGGCGCCGGCGAGCTTGCGGAAGGTCGCCGCGAGCGAGCCGTCCTGCGGATCCTCCCCCGCCGCGACGTGAGCGGCGCGGCGACGCTCACGGTGCAGATCCTCCGCGATGTTCGCGAGCAACGCGAAGTGGCTGAACGCTCGGATGACGTGGAGGGCGTCGCGCGTCGACAGCCCCGTCAGCGTGTCGCCGAACGACGCGCGGTCGACCTCCTGACGACGGACCCCGAACGCCCTGACCCGGGCGTCCTCGACGAGGCCGAAGACGCGTTCACCCTCGTGCTCGCGGATGACGTCACCGAGCAACCCGCCGAGCAGACGGATGTCGTCGCGCAGCGGCTCGGTGGCCGAGCGGTCCGCGTCAGTGGTCGTGAAGTGCAGAAGTTCTGACATGTTCGCCAGTATGCCGAGGCCGGCCCCCGCGTTTCAGCGGCGTCCAGGCCGTGTCACACGCCCGAAACACGCTTGCGCCACAGCGTGTTCGAGCTCGGGGGATGCGGCAATGACCTGACGTGCACGAAATGGCGCGGCTGGGCCCTGCGTTCGCCGCGCGATGCAGCCCTCAGGCCGTGACGCGACGCCGGTACGCGAGCACCATGGCGGTCGCCGTCAGTGTGCCGACGATGGCGACGACGAACACGGTGTGGATGTTCGAGACGTCGAGGACGAACGCTCCGAGGGCGGCTCCGCCGGCGATCGCGAAGTTGAAGATGCCCGAATCGAGCGCTGCGGCGGGCTCGGCGTAGGGCCCGGCGCTCGTCAGCACCCAGTGCTGCAGCACGACGGCCATCGCGCCACCGAACAGTCCCCACACGCCCATCGCGAGGGCCGCGACGGCGGGGGTTCCCGACAGCATGAGGCCCGCGATGCCGGCCGTCATGCCGCACGTGACGAGCAGCAGCGCGAGCATCGGGCGACGTCGCATGATGGGCGCTGAGCCGACGTTGCCGAACAACCCGGTGATGCCCATGACGAGCAGCATCGCGCCGACACCCGCGGGGCTGACGTGCGCGAACTCCTGCAGCGCAGGGCTCGCGTAGGTGTACGCGCAGAACTGCGCGACGACGAGCACCGCCGTCACGAGCAGCGCGAGACGCACCGGGCCGATCGACCAGGCGCGGCGGTACCCGTCGGTCGTGAACTTCTCGTCGACGAGCACGCTCGGCACGAGGAACCACAGCGCCACGGCAATGACGAAGCAGAACGCGGCGAGCGCGTAGAACGCGACGTGCCACGTCCACGTCGTGCCGAGCCACGTGCCGATCGGCACGCCGAGGATCGTCGCTCCCGACGCCCCCGCGAACGCGACGGTGGTCGCGAGCGCCGCGCGTTCGGGCGCGACGATGCGGGAGGCGACGATGGCGATGAGCGCCCAGAACACGCCGATGCCGAGCCCGGCGCACAAACGCGCTACGAGGTAGACGGCGACGTTCGTCGCCATCCCGGACGCCGTGGTCGCGGCCGCGACGACCAGCAGTGCCGTGAAGAGCACGACGCGGCGATCGAGGGTGCCGATGGCGAGTGACGTCGACAACCCCATGACGCCGGCGACGGCGCCGGCCAGCGTCACGCCGAGGCCTACGGCTCCTTCGGAGGCGCCCAGGTCGTCGCTGATCAGGGTGAGGACGCCGATCGGCAGCTCCTCGACCGTCACCATCGCGAAGATGCCGAGGGCGAGCACGACCACCCCCGGCCACCCTGACGCCCGCAGACCCCTGTGCTCGTTCATCGCCCTCCTTCGACAAGATGGCCGCCCCACAGGATCGGGGGCGGCAGATGAACTCCCAGTTTCTCAGACCTGGCGCTCTTGGCGAATCGCTGCGCTTCTGGGCGTCAACACCCCGCCCCATCTGCGATTCCTGTCCCCATCCGCGTTTTTCGTCCACATCTGCGATCCAGCGACCCAACGGCGATTCACGGACACATGTGACCGAGAAGCGCCGTTGAGTAGGGGCTGATCGGGACCCAGGTGTCGCGCTCGCCGCCCGGCCCGGCTCCGCGCGGTGTCGACGACGTGCCCGACGTCGAGGACGGCGATGCTTGACGCGCGGGGTCGATGCGTCACGATGGAGGGGAACATCCATTCCCGAGACGTAGGACGCACCGTGACGGCGCCATCAGCCTCCTCCACCACATCAGCCCCCGACGGCTGGAACGCCTCCGTCGCCGCGAACCCCGACGGCGGCGCATTCTTCCAGCTCGCGGAGTTCGCCGAGATCAAGGCCGACGCCGGGTGGAGGCCCCGCTTCGTCGACGCGGGCGGGGTCGCCGTCATGGTGCTCGAGCGGATCGTCCCGCCGCTGGGGCGGCTGTGGTACGTGCCGCAGGGCCCCGGGCTGGCGGAGGGCAGCGACCCGTCGGGCGTGCTGACGGCGCTGGCCGCGCAGGCGAAGAAGCGCCTCGTCTTCGCGATCAAGTTCGAGCCGCAGCTCGTCGATTCACCCGAGAACCGGGCGGCGCTCGAGGCCGCGGGCGCTCACCGCACGACCGACGTCCAGCCCACGTTCTCGACGGTGTGGCTCGACATCCGGCCCGACGCCGAGACCCTGCTCAAGGGCTTCGACTCGAAGGCGCGCTACAACATCCGCCGCGCCGTCAAGGACGGCGTGACGACCGCCGAGGTGCCGATCGACGACGCCTCGTGCCGCACGTTCTACGACCTGTTCGTCAAGACGGCCGAGGGCCGTTTCGTCATCCGCCCCTACGAGTACTACCGCACGTTCTGGCAGACGTACGCGCGCGACGGCCGCGGCGCCTTCTTCTTCGCCTACTACGAGGGTGAGGTCATCTCGGCAGACTTCGTCATGATCAACGGCCACCTCGCGAGCCGCAAGGACGCGGCGTCGGTGCCCGTCAAGAAGGTGCGCGGCGCCGCGGCGCTTCTCGTGCTCGACACGATCAAGGCGCTCAAGGAGCGCGGCGTCACCGACTACGACCTGTGCGGCGCCCCGCCCTCGGATCGCGCCAAGGACGAGACGCACCCGCTCTACGGCGTCGGACAGTTCAAGACGGGGTTCAACAAGGAGATCACCGACTACGTCGGCACCTGGCTGCTGCCCGTGATGCCGCTGCAGGCGAAGGCGTGGGAGGCCGGCGTCGAGAAGGCTGTGCGCAAGGCCCACTTCGTCGTGAAGAAGACGCCGTACTTCTGATCGGCGCCCGCGCATCCTGCGATTCGGGGTGAGATGCCGCGCGGGGCGAGAATAGGCCACGATGAATGCCCTCTTCGACCTCGACGCCATCGGACGCGGGCTGCCCTTCGCGACGGCCACCGCTGAGTTGACGCGCGCTCTCGACGCGGGCGCGTGCGTCGTCCAGGCCCCGCCCGGCACGGGCAAGACGACGCTCGCGCCGCCGCTCGTCGCGAACTGGCTCGCTGAGCGAGGCGACGCATGGCGCGACGTCGACACCGCAGCGGCCCGTGGAGTGACGCCCGGCCGAGCGGGCCGCGTCATCGTCACCCAGCCGCGCCGCGTCGCCGTACGCGCTGCCGCACGCCGTCTGGCACAGCTGACGGGGTCGCGTCTCGGTGACGTCGTCGGCTACGCAGTGCGCGGCGAATCCCGCTCGAGCACAGCGACACTCGTCGAGTTCGTCACGCCCGGTCTGCTCGATCGGCGCCTGCTCGCCGACCCCGAACTGACGGGCGTCGGCGCCGTAATCCTCGACGAGGTGCATGAGCGCTCGATCGAATCCGACGTCGCGTTCGGCCTGCTCGCCGACGTACGCGCGCTGCGTGACGATCTCGTCGTCGTCGCGATGTCAGCGACGCTCGACGCACCGCGTTTCGCCGATCTCCTCGCCGCGACCACCACGTCGGGTGAGGCACCCCTCGTCGATTGCCCGTCCGCGCTGCACCCGCTCGACGTGCGATGGGCGCCGTTCGACTCGCCCCGCCTCGACGCGCGCGGCGTCACCCGGGCCTTCCTCGAGCACGTCGCGCGCACCACGACCCGCGCGCTGGACGATGCCGACACTCATGTCGGCGGGCGTGGCACTGCCGCAGCGACGGACGCCGTCGCCAACTTGGCCGGCTTGCGGGGCTGCGACGCGCTCGTCTTCCTCCCGGGTGCGCGCGAGGTGTCGATCGTCGCCGAGCAGGTGCGGCAACTGCGCCCCGAACTCGACGTGCTCGAACTGCACGGGCGCATCGACGCCGCCGAGCAGGATCGCGCGACGTCCGGTCGCGGACCCGACGAACGGCGCCGCGTCGTCGTCTCCACAGCCCTCGCGGAGTCGTCACTGACGGTGCCCGGCGTGCGCCTCGTCGTCGACGCCGGGCTCTCGCGCGAACCTCGACGCGACGTCGCGCGCGGCATGAACGGCCTTGTCACCGTGGCGTGTTCGCGCGCCAGCGCGGTGCAGCGTGCCGGCCGTGCGGCCCGTCTCGGGCCCGGCATGGCGGTGCGTTGCTACGACGAGCAGACGTTCGCGCGCATGCCCGAGCATGTCACGCCCGAGATGGCGACGAGCGACCTCACCGACGTCGCCCTGACGTTCGCGGCGTGGGGCACGCCGGGCGGCACCGGGCTTTCCCTGCCGACGCAACCACCTGCGCCCGCCCTGCGCGAGGCGACGCACACCCTCGTCGGCCTGGGCGCGCTCGACGCTGACGGTCGCATCACCGCCCTCGGCAGGACGCTCGTCGAGGTGCCCGCCGACCCGCGGCTCGCCCGCGCACTCCTCGTCGCGGCCGAGCGAATCGGCGCCCGATCGGCTGCGGAGTACGTCGCCGCACTCGCCGACGACGTCCGCTCGAGGGACGCCGACCTCGACCACGCGATCGCCGAGCTGCTGGGGCCGGCCCGTTCGCGGTGGGTGCGCGAGAGCGAACGCCTCACGCGCGTCGTCGCGGCCGGCTGGAACGACGCCGGCGCCACCCCGGACCCCGGGTGGGCGCCCGGACACGCCGCGGCATCTCGACGGGCTCGCTCCGTGGACGCCGAGACCGAGAGCGACGCCGGTCTCGTCATCGCTCTTGCGTATCCGGAACGCGTGGCGCATCGCGTCGCCGAGGGCGTCTACCTCACGGCGTCGGGAACCCGTGCGGGGCTAGACGATTCACCGTTGACCGAGTGTGAGTGGTTGGCTGTCGCGGACGTCGTGCGTTCCGATGGTCGCGCCGCGCGTGGGACGGGCGCCGTCATCCGGTTGGCGGCCCCGATCACTCGACCGATCGCGGAGGACGCAGCGGCGCACCTGCTCGTCGACGAGGTGCGCGCGACGTGGGACGCGACCTCCGGCAAGGTCGTGGGGCGGCGCGTCAAGGCGCTCGGCGCGATCGAGTTCTCGGCGACACCAACGTCCCCAACGCCGGAAGTGGCGCGACAAGCCGTCGCGAATGCTCTTGCAGCGCAGGGGCTTTCGTTGCTGACATGGAGCGATGCTGCAGCGGCGCTGCGACGCCGTCTGGCTTTCCTGCACCACCACCTCGCCGACCCGTGGCCCGCGATGGACGACGACACGCTGCTCGCCCGACTCGACGAGTGGCTCGCCCCGGAGCTCGACCGCCTCGCCCGTGGGGCGAAGCTCGCCTCCATCGACCTGACGGAACCGCTGCGTCGCCTGCTGCCCTGGCCCGAGGCGACACGTCTCGACGAGTTGGCACCCGAGCGGCTGCGTGTGCCCAGCGGCTCCAGCGTGCGCATCACCTACCCACCCCTCGACGAACCGGGCGGCCCGCCCATCGTCGCAGTGAAACTGCAGGAGTGCTTCGGGCTGACGCAGACCCCGCGCCTCGCCGACGGGCGCGCACCTGTGCTGTTCCACCTGCTGTCGCCTGCGCAGCGACCCGTCGCCGTCACCGACGACCTCGCCTCGTTCTGGGCCGGGCCCTACGCGGGCGTGCGCGCCGACATGCGCGGCCGCTACCCGAAGCATCCGTGGCCCGAGGACCCTCTCACACACGTCGCGACGGCGAAGACGAAGAACCGCCTCTGAAGCCCGGCGGCACTTCGGGGCCACAATCCTGCATGGCCGAGTTGCAGTCCCCCAACTCCCAACTCGAGGGCCGCAACCCCGCATGGCTGAGTTGCAGTCCGCAACTCACCGGCCGAGAGCCTCAACCCGCCTGGCGACGCCGCAGCTCCGACGTCCGCGTCATGCCGGCGCAGCCGTCACTCCTCGTGCAGCCACTCGTCGAGCACGCGGGTGGCGAACGGCAGCATGATGTAGGTCATGAGCGGCGTGAGGATCGACGTCTGGATCAGCGTGCGCAACACGACGTGCAGGCTCGCGATGTGCGGCTGCAGCAGGTAGGCGGCAAGCACCGACATCGGGAAGAACACCGCCCAGATCATCGTGGCCTGCTTCCACCGCGGCGGCGCGAGACGACGGCCGGGCGCGGGCGCTTCGCCGGGCAGGACGACGTCACTGCTGTGCGACGGCTCGTCGAACCATCCCTCGATGCCGACGCGCTTCTCGCCGCGGGTGTGCTGCACGATGTCCGCACCGAACGACAACCACCAGGCGCGCTCGGGGCTGCGATCCCACGCGTCGAGGCACGCCTGATTGCGGAAACGACACAGCATGTGCCATTCCTGCGAGTTGCTCGACGAGCGCACCCACCCGGTGCCGAGGAAGCCCTCGAACTTCTCCGCCATCGCCATGCCGGCATGCACCCAGGCCAGCACCTGAGTCTCGTTGTCGGTGCTCATGTGGCGCGTGAACGACACCGTCACGGGCGCCTCGTCAGGCGCGGTCGGCGCGGCAGCGACAGCATTCGTCATACCCGTCATCGTCGGGCATGCACGGCGCAGACAACGAACCGAACCGGTGTCACATGCGTCACGCCGACGACGCTCGCCGCCCAGGCAGCACGCCCCTGGGCACCCGCGCCGCCCACCCTCATCACCCCCACGACGATCGGCGCTCGCCGCCCGCGCGGCGCACCTCAGATGTTCATCTCGTCCGCCCTCGTCACGGGGGCATCGCACACGAAACCCCGGCATACGTACGCCGTCGTCTGGCCGTCGACCGCAGGGCGATCTGCCAGCAACGGCACCCCGCCGGCGTCGGCAGCGCCACGAACACGCACCAACCCCGGACCCGTCGAACGCCAGGCGCGCAGCCACATCTCATCCGCCTCGGCCGCATCAAGCGGCCCATCGCCGGACCCCGCAGCCGCACCCCCATCCGCAGGGTCGACGACGGCGACCTGCACCGGCCCCGCAGCGAGCGCCTCCGCCGCAGCGAGCGCCCAGCCGGCGAACCGCGGGTTCGACGCCATCACACCCACGAGGCCGGACAGGCAGGCAAGAGCTCGCACGCGGTAATCGCCGTGCCCCGTCAGAGCGAACGCCATGACGTACGCCGAGGCGAGCGACGACGCGCCGCACGGTTCGGCGTTGTCGCCGTCGGAGCGCGGCCTGATGAAGAGCTGCGACGCGTCCGACCCCGTGTCGTACACGGTGTCGCCGTCGAAGAACAGGCGCGCCGCGTCGTCGAGCAGACCGATCGCCACCTCGGCATGGCGCGTCTCGCCATTCGCCTGATGCAGCACCAGCAGCCCCTCGGCGAGGTTGCCGTAGTCATCGGCGCAGGCGAGCGCCTCGCTCACCCGGCCTTTGAGCGACGCCCGCCGCAACCGGCCGTCGACGACGTGGGTCGCGAGCACGACGTCAGCCGCCTCCCGCGCCGCCGCCACCCACGAGGGTTGTTCGAGGATCATCCCGGCCTCGGCGAGCGCGGCGATGGCGAGGCCGTTCCATGACGTGACGACCTTGTCGTCACGGGCCGGCTGCGGGCGCTCGGCCCGCACCGAGCGCAGCCTGGCCCGAACGTCTGACCACCACGCGTCCGGGGAGCGGTCACCCAGCACCTCGGGCGAGAAAAGCTCGGCGGGGTCACGACGCAGCTGCAGGGTCGAGCGGCCGTCTTCGAACGTGCCGTGACGGGTGACGCCGAGAAGCTCAGCGGCGCGCGCGCCGTCGCTGCGGCCCAGCACCTCGACGAGCTCCTCCGCGTTCCATACGTAGGTGAGGCCTTCGACGCCGTCGGTGTCAGCATCGAGCGCGGAGGCAAACGCCCCCTCACTGGTGCCGAGGCGCCGCATGATGAAGTCGGCCGTCTCGTAGGTCACGCGACGCGCCCAGTCGTCGCCGGTCGCGCGCCACAGATGCGCGTACACCCGCAGCAGTTGCGCGTTGTCGTACAGCATCTTCTCGAAGTGCGGCACGACCCAGTCGGCGTCGACGCTGTAGCGCGCGAACCCTCCGTCGAGCTGGTCGTACATGCCACCGCGCGCCATCGCCTCGCCCGTGCGGCGAGCCATCGCGAGGGCGTCCGCGTCGCCCGTGCGGGCGTGGTGACGCAGCAGGTGCTCGAGCGTCATCGACGGCGGGAACTTGGGCGCGCCACCGAAGCCGCCCCGGCTGTCGTCGAACTGGCGACGCAGGCCGACGACGGCACGCGTCAGATCGACCCCCACGAGCTGTCGCTCAGCCCGATCGCCCTGCCCGAGCAGGTCATCTCCCCCAGGCCCCAAACCCGTCGCGTCGGCACGCGAGCGCGTCTGCATCGCCTCGACGATGGAACGCGCTGCTCCCTCGACGCGCGCCCGATCGTCACGCCACAACTCACCGATCGAGTGCAGCAGCGACGAGAACTGCTCACGCGGGAAGTAGGTTCCGGCGTAGAAGGGCTCACCGTCCGGCGTCAGCAACACCGTCATCGGCCAGCCGCCGTGCCCGGTGAGCGCCTGCGTGACGTTCATGTAGACAGCGTCGACGTCGGGGCGCTCCTCACGATCGACCTTGACGGCGACGAACCCCTTGGCGAGCTGCGCCGCAATGGCTGCGTCCTCGAACGACTCGTGCGCCATGACGTGGCACCAGTGGCACGCCGCGTAGCCGACGGACAGCAGCACGGGCACGTCACGATGTCGCGCCTCGGCGAACGCCTCGTCTCCCCATTCGTGCCAGTCGACGGGGTTGTCGGCGTGCTGACGCAGGTAGGGGCTCAGCGAGGCAGCGAGTCGGTTGGCCATGACCCCAAGCTAGGCCCCGACACCGACAACCGCGTCATCCCAAGGGATTCAGCATGCAGAGCGCCCCCGTCACGATCATCACGTGAAGGGGGCGCACATCGTCAGGTATCCGGTTCAGGCGGCCCGCGACAACTCGGCCGCCGGCTCGAGCGCCGCGACGGGCGCCTCGTCGGTCTCAGCGTCCGGCGTGACCATGACGTCGTCGAACATCCGTGTCTCGACTCCCGCCATCACGAAGACGAGAACGAACATGGTCACGACGACGAGAACGGCCAGACCCAACGCTGCTCCAAGGCTCATGCCTCCACCCTGACAGGTTTGCGCTCATAGCGGAACCCCGACGCGCGGCGGGGGATGGTTGCATTGACGTATGTCACATTCGTCGGAGCCCGGGCGGCCAACGCGCCCGAGGCACGCCTTCATCGTGACGCCATCGCAGCGCCATCAGGCGGTCACCGGCCCGACGCGTCCCGTTCCACCAGCTCGCGCATGGCGCGCTCCTGCTCGGACGATTCCCATTCGACGTCGTCGAGCAGCCGGTGGATCTCGTCGATGACGCGCTGCACGCCCGCCTCGGAGATCAACCCCAACTCGTGAGCCTTGGCGGCCGCACCGACGTAGGTGTCGACCACCCAGATCCCCTTCGCGGCGAGTTCGGCGCGGCGTCCGGCATCCAGGGCCACGACGTCGTGGATGAAGACGGCCTTGACGACGTCACCGTGCGCCTGCAAGATCTGCTCGCCGACGGCGATGTCCCCCTGCCCCGAGTCGCCGACGAACACGAGGTCGTACTCGGGAAACAAGGTCGCGTAGTGCGCGATGTTGGCGACCTTCTTCGCGGCCATCGCGTCGTGCGTCGCGAGATGGAAGATGCTGCCCGTCATGATCGACAGATCCGCGAACCCGGCCTTGGTGAGTGACTCGCGGCTGTAGCTCTTCATCAACCCCAGGGCATCCGCAGGCCGCGCCGTGACGAACGTCAGGTCACCGCGCGAGAGCGGCGCGTCACGAGGTCCGAGGTCGAGTGCTTCGTAGAACGCAATGATGCCCGGGATGACGGTTCCGCGCGGGTAACGCGTCTCGTGGATCTTCGCCAGGGCGGTGTCGTCGATGTCGGACAGGGTCTTCGCCTGCCGCTCACCCTCGAGCGACGAGGACGCGGCGAAGTGGTCGAGAATCTCGGCGCGGATGGCGTCGTCGTCGATGTCGGCGAAGACGAGACCCTCCAGATCGTGTCGGCCCTTCGCGAGGTTGAGCGTGTTCTTCAGGTGCGTCAGGTCGTTGCCCGTGTGGGCGAGCAGCATGTCACGGATCGCGCCCTCCATCGCAGCCGACGTCGCGCCGCCCTGCATCCCGTGGATGACGGCGACCTGCGCCGCCATGCTCAACTCGTGACGCCTCGTGCGGGTGAGCAACTCGATGAGGGCGGTCTCGTTGTCGGGGCCGATGAGGCGGTCGTCCATGTCGTCGAACAGCTTGGCCGCGTCGACGTTCTCGAGGACGTCGTTCAGCTCACCGGCGGGCGCCTCGCGCAGCAGCGTGAGGATCTGCTTCTCATCACGTCGCCCCGTCGGGCCGTCGAGAAGGGAGTTGACGAGATCGAGCGTGGCACCCACGAGGCCTCCCCTGGCCGAACGGCTGACGGCAGCCGATCACGGCGCCACCCGGGCGCACCACGCCCGCGGCGACAGCTTATCGAGCCTCGACGCGGCGCCCCGCACCTCACCGGCGCACCTCACCGACACACCGCGCGGGATACTCGCCCGCCCGCGAGTTCGGCGTGCCACAGTGAGTGCATGAGCGACACCATCACCGTGAAGAAGAACACCGAGACCCACCGCTACGAGGGTTTCCTCGACGACGAGCAGGTCGGGTTCGCCGACTACCGCGAGGACGGCGACGTCGTCACGATGCCGCACACGATCGTGCCGGAGCGCTTCGGTGGCCGCGGTTTCGCGAGCCAGATCGTCCGTTTCGCGCTCGACGACGTGCGCGCGGCCGGCAAGAAGGTCGACCCGGTCTGCCCGTACGTCGCGTCGTGGATCGACAAGCACCCCGACTACGCGGACGTGCGCGTCACGGCCTCCTGAGCGGGCGGTTCGTGGCCCCAACGGCGCGCGAACACCGCGAGGTCCTCGACACCACGCGTCGACGACGCCGTCGGCGCGTGCAATACGTGCGCGCCACCGACCCATGCCATGGACAGCCCGGCCTGCTCGGCGCGCATCGCGAGATCGAGGTCGCCGATGGCCGGGTCGCGGTAGTCGGGGGCAGAAACCACCGAGCAACCGCCACTCGCGCACGCGGACGGCGAAGTTGCCCGACAGGAGCAACCGATGGTCCTCGTTCGCGTGCACGTCACCAGGAGGCGGGAACGCGCGGCGCGGGTGCGGGTCGACGAGCTGCGCGACTCTGCGTCGTTTCATGGCCGCCAGGTCATCATCGGCCGACAGGTAGGTGATGGGGCCGTTGAACAACCACCCGCGGCTCGTGCCGCACACGGCAAAGGCGTCGCGATACGCCTCGAGGAACCCTGGTAGTGGGATGCTGCGCGAATCGGGATGGATGAAACCCTCACGCCCCTGAGCGATGGCGATGCTGGCACCCATGTTGCCCGCCCGACCGATCATCAAGTCGGCCGCGTCGAGCTCGTGCAGCTGTACGTCGGGATCGTTCGCGAGCAAGGCGATCGATCGCGCTCACGCGAGATCGTCCACGACGACGTGCGGGACGCCGGATGCGACGTCGCGGAGGAATCGCCGCTGCTGCTCGAGCGAACCCAGATCTCCCGACGTCGCCGTCACGAAGGCGAGACGCGGCGGTGCCGACGAGGGTGCAGGAGACCACTGGGGCTTCGAGCGGAGGAAACGCTGAGGCACGCAAGACCTTCCGAGACATGCGCGACGAGGTCGTCGACACCCCGGTAACGAATCGCTTCTATCTCAAAAAATGCGACCCACATCTGAAAATTAGTCGCCGGTACAGCTCGAAACCGAACACCGCGCGCTAGCCGAGTCAGCACGGCCTGTCAACGCGCCCAGCCGGTCAACCCGCCATCAGGAGTGCGAGCGGGTGCGCGTGAGATCCGCCTCGAGCGGGTCGACCTTCTTCGACTTCGTCACGAGCTTGTGGCCGGCCCACACGGCGAGGAACAGCGGCAGGCCGATGTAGCTCTCGAGCAGGCCGCCGGGGTCGACGGTGCCTTCGAAGATCAGGTCTTTGTTCTGCAGCACGATGACGAGCGCGCACATGCCGAGCGCGACGACCGGCCCGAGCGGGTACCACTTCGCGCGGAACGGCAGATCCTCGACGCGGCCACCCTGTGCGACGTACGCCTTGCGGAACTTGAGGTGGCTCCACGCAATACCGCACCACGTGATGAACCCCGCGAGACCGGAGGCAGCGACGAGCCAGCCATAGGCGTCGGACGAGAGCAGGCTCAGCCCGTAGCAGCCGAGCGCGACGAGGGCCGTCAGCAGCAGCGCCGGCATCGGTACGGAACGGCGGTTGGTCTTGAGCAGGAAGCTGGGCGCCATGCCCTTCTGCGCCATCGCGTAGAGCATGCGGGTCGAGACGTAGAGACCGGACGAGCCGGCCGACAGGATGGCGGTGAGAATGACCGCGTTCATGACGCTCGCCGCACCGACCACGCCGACCTTCTCGAAGATCAGCGTGAACGGCGACGCCTGGATGTCGCCGTCAGCGGCATTGACGAGGCGCGGGTCGGTGTACGGCAGCAGGAAGCCGATGACGACGAACGCGCCGATGTAGAAGATGAGGATGCGGAAGAACACGGCGCGGATGGCCTTCGGGATCGTCTTCTCGGGCTCGTCGGCCTCACCGGCGGCGACACCGATCATCTCGGTGCCCTGGAAGCTGAATCCGGCGATCATGAAGATCGCGATGATGCCCGAGAACCCGCCGACGAACGGCGCCTGGCCGGTGGTCCAGTTCTTCGTGCCGGGCGCCTCCGTCATGATGCCGAAGATCATGAGGACGCCGACGGCGAGGAACACGAGGACGGTGATGACCTTGATCGAGGCGAACAGGAACTCGCTCTCGCCGAAGGCGCGAACACTGATCGCGTTGATGGCGAACAGGATGGCGAAGAAGACGAGCGCGACGAGACGCTGGTCGACGTCCGGCGCCCAGTAGTTGACGACGGCGCCCGCCGCCGCGATCTCCGCCGCGACCGTGATCGCCCAGTTGAACCAGTAGTTCCAGCCCTGCGCGAAGCCGAAGCTGCGGCTGACGAATCGGGTGCCGTACGCCTCGAACGAGTTGGCGAGCGGCAGATACGTCGACATCTCGCCGAGGCTCTGCATGAGCAACCACACCATGAACCCGATGACGCCGTACGCGACGAGCGCGCCGCCGGGGCCCGCCTCGTGGATCGAACCGGCGGAAGCGAGGAACAGGCCCGTCCCGATGGCGCCGCCGATGGCGATCATGTTGAGGTGGCGCGCATTGAGGTCGCGTCGCAGCTCGTTCTGACCACCCGCGCCAGGCGCCGGGTCGGCGACGGAGCCCGCCGGCCCTGACGGCTCGGCGGGCGTGGAATCGGCCTGTGTGGTGGCCATGGCGTCTCCTGCGAGATCGAGAAGTGGATGACGCGGCGTGAGGACCGGTCGTTCGGTTCCTCGCCGGGGCACCTGCCCGGCGGGCGAGCCGGGCTCAGAGTAGCAACGCGAGCCGCCCGGAGAAGGGGCGACACGGGGGCCGACAACCCCTGCTGCGGCGTGAGATGTGCGGCAAATCACATCGTCGCGACAAAGCTGTGGCGCCGCGCTGCCTCAGCGGTGCCGAACCTCGCAGATCGGGGCCGCAAGGCGTCCGAGCACTGGACATTCCGGGGCATCGGCGATGGGATGAGAACCGTTTTTTCCCATTCGAGACGAACACCCACGAGCGACGAATGCGCTGCGGGCCCGGCTTCGCCCACCCGAACGTGCGCAGGAGAAACACACATGTCCCATACCGCTTCCGCCGCACCGGACGGCGAGCCCCGCGAGCTCGAACGCGACCACATCACCGTGGTCGAGAAAGCTCCACTCAAGAAAGCCATCACGGGCGCCACCATGGGCAACCTCATGGAATGGTACGACTTCGGCATCTACGGCTACCTCGCCGCCACGATGACGAAGGTGTTCCAGCCCGAGGGTGGCGACGACTCGACGAAGATGATCATCACCTTCGCCGTGTTCGCCGTCAGCTTCCTCGCCCGCCCCTTCGGTGGCCTCGTCTTCGGCCCCCTCGGCGACAAGATCGGGCGTCAGAAGACGCTCGCCATCACGATGCTGGCCATGTCGATCGCGACGGGCGCCATCGGTCTGCTGCCGTCGTTCTCGACCGCCGGCTGGTGGGCGTTCGCCGGTCTCATCATCTGCCGCCTCATCCAGGGCTTCTCCACTGGCGGTGAGTACTCGGGCGCAACGACGTTCGTCTCCGAGTACTCCCCCGACAAGCGTCGCGGCTACTTCTCGAGCTTCCTCGACACCGGTTCCTACCTCGGTTTCGCGGTCGGCGCCGCCGTCGTCGCACTGTTCAGCATCGGCCTCGGCTCCGAGACGATGGACGACTGGGGCTGGCGCATCCCGTTCCTGCTCGCTCTGCCGTTCGGCCTGCTCGCCATGTACTTCCGCATGAAGATCGACGAGTCGCCGACGTTCGAGAACACGCAGGCCGCCAACGAGGCAGCCGAGAGCAACGACGCCATCGACGAGTCGCAGACGCAGCTCGGCCCGGTCGGCATCATCAAGCACCACTGGCGCCCGCTGCTCATCGCCATGGCGCTCGTCGGCGCGACGAACACCGCCGGCTACTCGCTCACGTCGTACATGCCCGGTTACCTCGAGAGCAACCACGGCTACACCACCCTGGGTGCCGCTGCAGCCACCATCCCGGCGCTCGTGGCGCTCTCCCTGGCCGTGCCCTTCGTCGGGCGCTTGTCGGACAAGATCGGCCGCAAGCCCGTCTACTGGATCGCGATCATCTCGACGCTGCTGTTCACCTACCCCGCCTACATGATGATGAAGAACCAGACGCTGGCCTTCGTCGCGATGTTCATGCTGGCCTTCTCCGTCTGCTTCTACGTCGCGATGTCGGCCTCGACGCTGCCCGCGCTGTTCCCGACGGCCTCACGCTTCGGCGGCATGGCGCTGTCGTACAACATCGCCGTCTCCCTGTTCGGCGGCACCGCGCCGATGATCAGCGAAGCGCTCGTCAAGTGGACCGGCAGCAAGAACGCGCCGGCGCTCTACACGATGTTCTTCGCCGTGCTCGGCGGCATCGCATTGATCGCGATGAAGGAGTCGGCGCGTAGACCGCTGCCGGGTTCGATGCCGACGGTCGCCTCCGACGAAGAGGCCCACGAACTCGTCGAGACGCAGCACGACAACCCCGACATCGTCCACGAGGACCTGCCGTTCGACGCGCACGACGCCGCGAACGCGGCAACCGCGGGGACCACTTCCGACGCCGAGAAGCACTGACGTCCGCTGCCGCGAGCGCTGAGTCCACAGCGCTCGCAGCCACGAAGGCCGCCACCCGATCGGGGTGGCGGCCTTCGCCGCCGTGTCGCCGCGACCACCGCTCGTTCAGTCGCCCTGGTTCGCGTGCTCGTGCAGCAGCTTGGTGACCTCGCGGCGCAGCACCTTGCCCATCGGGTTCGTCGGCAGTTCGTCGACGACGACGAAGCGACGCGGCGCCTTGTACGCCGTCAGCTTGCCCTTGACGTGGCGGCGCAGCGCCTCGGCGTCAGCATCGGTGTGGCCGTCGGCGAGCACGACGGCGGCGACGACGTCCTCACCGCCCGCGGTGGCGGGCAGCCCGACGACGGCGGCGTCAGCGATCGAGTCGTGTTCGCGCAGCACGCCTTCGACCTCGCTCGGGTAGACGTTGAAGCCACCGGTGACGATCATCTCCTTGATGCGGTCGACGACCGTCAGGTAGCCGCCCTCACCCATCTCGACGACGTCGCCGGTGCGGAAGAAGCCGTCGTGGAACGCCTCCTGCGTCGCCTCGGGCTTCTTGTAATAGCCACCGAAGACCTGCGGACCCTTGACGAGCAGCTCGCCCGGGCCGGACTCCGGCGCGTCCTTCGTGACGTCCTCGGGATCGGCGAGGCGGATCTCGACGTCGGGGAACGGCACGCCGATCGAGCCGGCGCGACGATCGTCGGAGATGGGGTTGCCGACGACGACCGGGCTCGTCTCGGTGAGGCCGTAGCCCTCGATGAGGTGGCCGCCCGTCGCCTCCTCCCAGCGTTGCACGAGCGCGGACGGCAGCGACATCGCGCCCGACAGGCCGATGCGGATGCCCTCGAGGCTGACGTCGCGCTTCTCCGCCTCGTCGAGGATGCGGGCGTACAGCGGCGGTACACCCGGAGCGAACGTCGGGGTGCGACGCTTCACGGCGTCGATGATGAGCGGCACCTCGGGGGCGGGCAGCATGAGCAGGCACGCGCCGAGGTTGATGCCCGCGAGGACGCCGATCGTCAGACCGTACGCGTGGAACATCGGGAGGACGACGAGGAACGTCTCCTCACCGTCACGCAGCTGCGCCCACGCCTTGCCCTGCAGGCAGTTGGCAGCGAGGTTCGCGTGCGTGAGCGGGACGCCCTTGGGGGTGCCGCTCGTGCCCGAGGTGTAGAGCATGATCGCCGGGTCACCGGCCGATGGCTTGGGGTGGTCGACGGGCAGCGTGCCGCGTGAGAGCAGGTCGTTCCAGCTCAGCAGGCCCTCGGGCGCCGGGCCGGTGAGCCGCTCGCGCGACTCGCGCGCCTTCTTCACCGGCAGGCGCAGCGCGAGACGCTTGACGAACGGCAGCTCCGCCGTCACGTCGATCGCGACGATGTGGCGGACGCCGTTCTCCTGCGCGAGGTCGACGAGCATCGGGCTGATCTTGTCCCATGCGATGACGACCTCGGCCTCGTGGTCCTCGAACGGCGCGCGCAGCTCACCGATCGTGTAGAGCGGGTTGTGCTGCACCGCGATCGCGCCGATGCGCATGATCGCCTGCGTGACGACGACGTTCTGCGGGCAGCCAGGCAGCAGGACGGCGACGCGGTCGCCCGCCGTGACACCGAGGTCCAACAGACCGGCCGCGGCGGCGTCGACCTGAGCCTTGAGCTGGTCGTAGGTCGTGACGCGCCCCATGAAGTCGATGGCCGGGCGATCGCCGAATCGCGCGACGGCGGAGTCGAACTGATCGACGAGCGTCGCCGTGCCGTAATCGAGGCGCAGGGGCACACCGGGCGAGTAGGAGTTCGCCCACAGCGCGTTCGTCAGCATCGTCGTCATCCTCCATCGGCGCGTCGCGCCTCGTCACGGCTGGTCTCGTCACAGCACGAGGTGCCGAGCGGGATCGCCGGCACCGTCTTCGAGTGTATGCCCCGTCACGTCGAGCTTCTACACCCGTAGTACCCATCGGCGATTCCTGTCCCCTCCTGCGAACTACGTCCCCGGTCGCGATTCCTGTCCCCTGTGCGATTTTCGGTCACATTCGCGAATCCCGTCCCCACCTGCGGAACTGCGGCGCGGTGCAGGATGGGTGCCATGAACACCGTGACAGTCCATGAGGCCCCCTCCGTCGAGATCGTGCGTGGCGACATCACGACCGAGCAGGTCGACGCCGTCGTCAACGCCGCGAACTCGGGCCTGCTCGGCGGTGGCGGCGTGGACGGTGCCATCCATGCCGCAGCAGGGCCGCAGCTGCGCGAGGAGTGTCGCAAGCTGCGCGCGACACGGCTGACGGGCGGATTACCGACCGGCGAGGCCGTCATCACCGGCGCGGGGCGGATGCCCGCGCGCTACGTCATCCACACTGTCGGCCCGAATCGTCATGCGGGCCAGACGGATCCGGCTCTTCTAAGCTCCTGTTTCGCCGAGTCATTGCGGATCGCCGACGAGGCGGAATGCCGCTCCGTGGCCTTTCCCGCCATCAGCGCGGGCGTGTACGGCTGGGACGTCGAAGAGGTCGCGTGCATCGCTCTCGAGGTGGCGCGTTCCGCCCGATGTGCACATGTCCGGTTGATCCGTTTCGTGCTGTACGACGATCGCGCACTCGCCGCTTTCGAACGTGCTGCCGACCGAGCCTGACCGCATCCCGGCCAAGGCGAGTCGGATCTCTCTCGGGCAGACCAACGGCAGGGTGCGGGGAGCGTTCCTGCGGGCCGGTTGGGTGGCCACGTTCGATGGCTTGTCGGCGCCGCGTGGTTGGCTTCGACCATGGAGCTGAACGAGTGGAGTGGACGCATCGAGGGCATCTCGGCTGCGTACGGCGAGTACTTCGCTGTGGAGCGCACGCCGGAGTGGGTCCTGCTCAAGCTCACCGAGGAGGTCGGGGAGCTCACGCAGGCCTATCTCGCCTCGAGCGGGCAGGGTCGAAACCGGGGCAAGAGCGACGACGAGCTGCGCCAGGACCTCGAGGGTGAGGTCGCCGACGCGTTCGCCATGATCCTGGTCTTCGCTCGGAGCGCGGGTATCGACATCGAATCAGCGCTGACGACGAAGTGGCTCCCGTGGGAGAAGTTTCACGCCGATCGAGCCGCAGGTCTGGCGCCCGAGCCACTCGCCCATCGGTGGCCCGAGCCGTCCGACGATGACTCGCAGGCGTCGTCATGACCGTCGCGAGTCCTCCCCTGCTGCGCGGTGACGGCGCGAGCGCGCAGAATCGTCGGTCAACCCGCCTCGCGACGCCGCTGGGCGACATGCTCGTCGCCGTGAGCGATGACGGGGTGCTCGGCGCCTACTTCGACGGCCAGGCGCATCAGCCGGACGCGGCGTGGTTCGGGGCGCGAGTGGAGCAGCGTGACGATGCCCTCCTCGACGCCGCGGCGCAGCAACTCACCGCCTGGTTCGCCGGGGAGCGGACCGATTTCGACCTTCCGCTCGCCCCGCTCGGCACCCCGTTCCAACGCAGCGTCTGGGAGCTGTTGCTGCGGATCCCTCCCGGCGAGACGACGACGTACGGCGAGCTGTCGGCGTCGCTCTCACCCGACGGAGTCGCCACCCCTGGCCAGGCACAGGGCGTCGGGCAGGCCGTCGGTCACAACCCGGTCAGCGTCATCGTGCCGTGCCACCGCGTCGTCGGCTCGGACGGTTCCCTCGTCGGCTTCGCCGGCGGCCTGGATCGCAAACGCTGGCTCCTCGCCCACGAGGAGAGCGAGACGACCCGTGAATCCCGTTTGTTCTGAACGGTTCTCGCGCCGCTCGGCTCGGTTGCGAAAAAAGTTCTCTCGCCGACCTCACACTTCGTCGTTCTCGGACGACTCCTGAGTGATGACACAGCAACCGCTCTTCCACGAGATCGTCGAACGCCATGGGCCGACGGTTCTGCGCGTGTGCGCCGCGACCCTGGGGCCCGGTGCGGACGCGGAGGACGCCTGGTCCGAGACGTTTCTCGCGGCTCTGCGGGGCTACCCGTTCGACGACATCGAAGACGTCGAGGCATGGCTCGTGCGCGTGGCGCGGCACAAGAGCGTCGACATCGTGCGACGGAATCGACGCGCCGCACCACACCCCGAGCCCGTCCGCGATCTCGAGGCGGCCCACGACTCGACTCGATCGCGGCGCCTCGGCGCCGGAGCCGTCAAGGACGACGACGCCGGGCAGGCGCTTCAACGCCTGTTCGTCGACGACGTCCACCCGGGCGCCGACGTCGGGGCCTGGGACGGCGAGTTGTGGAGCCACGTGGGCGCTCTGAGCGAACGGCAGCAGTTCGTTGTCGTGCACCGCTACGTGGGGCAGTGGACCTACCCGGAGATCGCCGACAAGCTCGGCTGCTCGACGGCGGCCGCCCGACGTTGCGGAGCCGACGCCATCGCCGCGCTGCGTCATCGACTCATCCCGACCCGAGAGGACACCTGATGACCAGCGACGACGTGTTCACCACGACCATCGACGCCTTCACCGACGCGGCATCGACCGAGGCGCTGACGAATCGGCTGCTCGAACATGTGCGTCCGCGGGACGTCGACGTCGTGTGGACGACGCACGAGACGCTGCTCGGCCGGCTCCTGCTCGCCTTCCGCGACGACGCCGTCGTCCGCGTCGCGTTCGAGTCGGAGGGCTTCGACGCCGTGCTCGACGACCTCGGTGAACGTCTCGGACGCCGCACGCTGCGCTCACCCCGGCGCGCCGACACCCTGCGCCGCCAGCTCGACCTGTACTTCACCGGGGTGCGCGTGGAGTTCAGCGTGACGCCCGACCTGTCGTTGTCGACCGCCCCCTTCCGACGGGAGGTGCAGTCGAGCCTGCCCACGATTCCCTACGGCCGCACCATCAGCTACGCCGATCTCGCCTCCTCGACGGGACGCCCCCGCGCGGTTCGCGCCGTCGGCAGTGCCTGCGCGAGCAATCCGCTACCCATCGTGCTCCCCTGTCACCGGGTCGTGCGCAGCGACGGCTCCCTCGGCAACTACCTCGGCGGCGTCGAGGCGAAGCAGCGGTTGCTCGAGCTCGAGTCCGCCGCCGCGCCTTAGGCCCACCTAAGTCATGCAGCCGGCTCTCAGGGTTTACGCCGACGACATCTGCGCGACGTCTCGTGTCTGCCTCGACGCCCAAGGATCGACCCGCGTGGGCGCCCCCACCGTCCGCCCTGATCAGCTCCCGACTTTCCGCCCCGGCGAGGAGACCCCATGAGCCCCAAGCTGCTCCCCCTCATCAATACCCGCCACGGTTCGCGCAGCGCGAAGACGTGCGAGTACCGCTGCGCCAACCAGTGCGACGCGCCGACGCCGAACACCTCAGGCAACGAGGAGTTCCAGACTCTCGCTCAGCGTGCCATCGCCCGTCGCGCGATGCTCACGGGCTCCGCGGGCGCCATGGTGCTCGCCGGTTTCGGCGCGCAGGCTGCTGCGGCGGACACTGCGCACGGCCACCACCCGCGACCCGAGCGCAACGTCGGGCGAGCCTCCTTCACCTCCGTCGCGCCGAACCGCAAGGATGACGTCGTCAACGCCGAAGGGTTCACGCACGACGTGATCATCCGTTGGGGCGACCCCGTCACCAAGCGCGCACCGCGTTTCGACGTCCACCACCAGACGCCCGAGGCACAGGCGCAGCAGTTCGGTTACAACAACGACTATGTCGGCATCATCCCGCTCGACGGTCGCCGCGCCCTGCTGAGCGTCAACCACGAGTACACCGACCCGGAACTGATGTTCCCGACCGGGACGGACGAGCTGCTCAAGAAGAAGATCGAGATGGCCGCGCACGGTCTGGCGGTCGTCGCCATCGAGAAGGGCCGGGCCAAGGGGTCATGGAAGGCCAGCGACCCGCGCTGCTCGCGCTACAACCGCCGCATCACGGCCAGCACGCCGCTGCGCGTCGACGGCCCCGCCGCTGGTCACGAGCTGCTGCGCACCAAGGCTGACCCCAAGGGCACGACGATCCTCGGCACCTTCGCCAACTGCTCCGGCGGCACCACACCGTGGGGCACGACGCTGCACGGCGAGGAGAACTTCCACGGTTACTTCGACGCCTCCGGCGCGCTCGACCCCAAGCAGGCCGATGCCTACAAGCGGTACGGCATCACCGGCCAGGGCAAGGGGTGGAAGGACGTCGACGAGCGCTTCGACCTGACGAAGACCCCGAACGAGGCCAACCGCTTCGGTTGGATCGTCGAGCTCGACCCGCTCGACCCGTCCGCCCCGCCCGTCAAGCACACGATGCTCGGCCGCGTGAAGCACGAAGGCTGCAACGTCACGATCGCACGTGACGGCCGCGTCGTCGCCTACACCGGCGACGACGAGAAGGGCGAGTACATCTACAAGTTCGTCTCACGTGACCGCTACCAGCGCAGTGCCTCGCCCGCCGCACGCCGCCACAACAAGACACTGCTGTCCGCCGGCACGCTCTACGTCGCGAAGTTCACCGGTGACGGCGACGCCGACGGCGTCCACGACGGCACGGGCACGTGGATCCCGCTCACGAGCGAGAAGAAGTCGTACGTTCCGGGCATGAGCGTCGCGGAGGTGCTCGTCCACACGCGCCTGGCGGCCGACAAGGTCGGTCCGACGCGCATGGACCGCCCCGAGGACATCGAGCCGAACCCCGTCAACGGCAAGATCTACTGCGCGCTGACGAACAACTCCGACCGCGGCAAGAAGTTCACCACGGACGAGGCCAATCCCCTGGCCTCGTCGATGACACGCAAGAAGCTGGGCGAGCCGCTCACGGCCACGTCCGGCAACCGCAACGGATACATCCTCGAGATCACGGAGGGCCGTGGCCGCTCCTGCGGCAAGGGGTACGAGACCTCGACCGACTTCACCTGGGATCTCATGCTCATCTGCGGTGACCCGGCCGCGCAGGAGACGTACTTCGCCGGCTTCCCGAAGGAGCACGTCAGCCCGATCAGCTGCCCCGACAACGTCGCCTTCGACGCCGTCGGCAACCTGTGGATCTCCACCGACGGCAACCAGCTCGGTTCCAACGACGGGCTCTTCCGTGTCCCGACGAACGGGCCGGAGCGCGGCCGCGTCCAGCAGTTCCTCACGGTGCCCTTCGGCGCCGAGACCTGCGGGCCGCTCGTCAGCCCGGACCAGCTTTCCGTCTTCACGGCCGTGCAGCACCCGGGCGAGACCGACGACGCGACGTTCGAGAAGCCGACGAGCACGTGGCCGCACACGGACGCCTTCCCCCGCCCGTCGGTCATCGTCTCCTACGCGAAATGACGATGCTCGTCTGACCGAGCGTGAGGCGTGAGGTCAGACGAGCAGGCGCCGGCGGCTCACCCGCGCATCGGGTGAGCCGCCGGCGTCATGCGTCATGGCCTAGGCTCGGGCCGTGAGTTCGCCCGCCTTGCATCGTCGCGTCTCGATGGTCGCTCTCGTCGCCCTGGGCGGCGCAGCGGGGGCGGTGGCCCGCGCCGGTGTTGCGGCCGCGATGCATGCGCCGTGGGCGACGCTGACGGTCAACCTCGTCGGCGCGTTCGTCCTCGGCGGGCTGCTCGAGTTCTTCACCCGCGCAGGCGACCGCCCGGCCTGGCGTCTGCTGCTCGGCACCGGGTTCTGCGGGGCCTTCACGACGTACAGCACGTTCGCGCGAGAGGTCGCCGAACGCTCCGCTGGGTCGGGAGTGGGCCTCGCCGTCGCGGAGGTCGCGCTCGGACTCGTAGCCGCGGCGGCGGGGGCCGTCGTCACCGCCCGTTGGGCACCTCGGAGCAGCGCATGATGACGTGGCCGCTCATCGCCCTCGGCGGCGCTGTCGGAGCCGTCCTGCGCTTCGTCCTCGACGGAGAGATGAAGGCCCGCGGCCCACGCACGTGGCCCCACTCGACGTTCGCCGTCAACCTCCTCGGCTCGTTCGTGCTCGGCGTCCTCACCGCGCATCCTCGCCCAGGATGGTTGAGCGCCCTCGTCGTCACGGGCGTCTGCGGCGGCTTCACGACGTTCTCCACCGCGAGCGTCGAAACGCTCACCCTGCTGCGCGCACGGCGCGCGGCCACAGCTCTCGCGTATGCGGTGGGCAGCGTCGTCGTCTGCGTCGCCGTCATCCTGTTGGCCCACCGCATCGCCTGACGGCCGGGCTCGGGCCGGCTGCCGAGCCGCGCATCCGACACCGCGACCGGCTGGAACCGAAGCTCACTCAGCCCCGAGCGCTGCGGGGCGGCGCGGCAACGTCACGATCGCCGTCGTGCCGGCAGTGCTGGAGTCGAAGTGGATGCTCGCCTCCATCGACTCCGCGAGTGCCATCGTGATGGCGAGGCCCAGCCCACCGCGACGATCGGTGTCCGAACGCGACGCCCCCTTGAAACGTCGCCCTGGTTCGGCGGCGACGGACGCGGGCAGCCCCGGCCCGTCGTCGGCCACCTCGACGACGACGCTGTCGCCGGCGTCGCGCACGCTGAGCTGCACGCGCGTACCGGCGGGCGTGTGGCGTCGCGCGTTCGTCACCAGATTGACGATGACGCGGCGCACCCCGTTCTCGTCGCCCACGATCTCGCACACCTCGTCCGGCGCGTCGAACGCCCACAGGTGCTGCGGCGCCATCAGTTTCGCGTCGGACAACGCCTCCAACGCGAGGAACGTGACGTCGACGCTTTCCTGTGCCGCGCGTTGGCCGGCGTCGAGGTGGGCGAGGAGCAACAGATCCTCGACGAGGCGAGCCATGCGGATGCTCTCGCGTTCGATGCGACGCAGCGATGGCGCCAGCTCGAGCTCGAGCGCTCGGACGTCACTCGCCGCCCTACGTCCGTGGTCAGCGCCGCCATCCTGGCCCTCAACGCCCGGGAGGCCCCCGCCGGCAGAGTCGCCCGCCGCCTCGGATCGCTCGGCCTCCACGGCGCGCGCGAGCATCGACGCGGACAGCTCGGCATGCGATCGCACGACGGCCAGCGGCGTGCGCAGTTCATGGCTGACGTCGGCCAGCATGGTGCGCAGGGCGGCCTCGCTCTCGTCGCGGCGCGCGAGGGCCGCCTCGACCTGCAGCAGATCGTTGATGGCGTGCGTGAGCACCCCCACCTCGTCGGCGGCTCGTCGCGGTTCGGGCACACGGCGGCTGACGGCGTCCTCCACCGATTCCGCGGGTGTCTCGGCGATACTGCGCGCGGTGCGCGTGACGGCCTGCAGGGGCCGCACCTGACGTCGCGTCAGCCACACGCCGACGGCGCTCGCCACGATGCCCGCGGGCACCCACAGTGCCAGTTGCCACGCGGCGAGGCGGGTGAGGTCGCGCTCCGCAGGTTCCATGCTGACGGCAGCGAGCACCTCGGTGCCGGGCTGCCTCAGCGTGGCGACGCGCATGTCGTCGCGTTCGGGCAGCTTGACGTCGCGCAGGCCGTCCGGGCGATCGAGCTCGGTTCGCAGCGCGGTGGCGTCCTCCGCCGCCACCACGCGGTCGGGGCCGTTGGCGCGCACGTCGAGCCGGTCGCCACGTCGCACCATGACGATCGCCCCGGACGGTAGTTCTTCCGCCAGCTCCTGCGCCGACGTGTGCTCGTGGTTGACCGCAACGTGCAGGGTGTCGTCGATGCTCGCGTGGATGACGGCGCGTGACAGCAGGAACGAGGCGACGCAGCCGATGGCGGCGAGCACCATCGTCAGCGTCATGACGAGCACCGCGACGCGCGCGCTCAGCTTGCGTGGCCGCAGCCGTGCGAGGTTCATCCCGCAGCGGGTCGCATCGTGTATCCGAGGCCCCGCGCTGTGTGGATGAGCGCCGGATGCGACCCGTCGATCTTCTTGCGCAGGTAGCTGATGTAGAGCTCGACGACGTGCTCACCGCCCTGGAAATCCTCGCCCCACACCGCGGCGAGCAACTCCTGCTTCGAGCACACGCGACGCGCGTTCTGCGCCAGGTGCCGCGCGAGCGCGAACTCGGTGGCGGTCAGACGAATCGGTTCGCCGGCGCGCGACACCTCGTACGTCAGGGTGTTGATGACGAGGTCGTCGACGACGAGATGCTCGCCCTGCCCCTGCGCGACGATGCCGCTGCGGCGCATGGGGCCTCGGCGCGGACGATGACCTCCTCGAGGCTGAACGGCTTCGTCAGGTAGTCGTCAGCGCCTTGCCGGATGCCACTCACCCTGTCCTCCAACGCATCCCGCGCCGTGAGGAAGATGACTCCCGCCTCGGGCAGGATCGAGCGGATGCGGGCGAGGACGTCGAAACCGTCCGTGTCCGGCAGCCCGATGTCGAGGACGACGACGTCCGGGCTCTCGCGCCGCGCGAGGGCGACGGCCTGCGAGCCGGTCGTCGCCGTCAGCACCTGCCAGCCCTGGAACGTGAACGCCGCCGACAGCGACGCGAGCAGGCCCTCCTCGTCGTCGACGATGAGGACGCGCGCCGCACGTCCGGTGACGTGACGAAAGGATGCCTCGCGGGTGTTCATGCTCCCACGATAGAAGCCGCCGAGACCCGCGAAACAGACCACATTTCCATGAGAGGGAATTCTGAGGAAGGGGCGATAGTTTGATCTCCGTGCCCAGGA
>NZ_LSJT01000077.1:0-7162 GCF_001556795.1 Dermacoccus sp. CCH2-D9 | reverse complement strand
CGGCGACCTCAACCTTGGCAAGGTTGCGCTCTACCAACTGAGCTATGTCCGCCTGCTACTGCGCTGTCGCGCTGCAACGAGAGGAAACACTAACCGATGCTCACGTTCACGCGCAACGTGGGCGGCGCGGATGCCGCGTCACGCGCTGCGACGCTGCGCCATGTCGTCGGGGCGAGCAGACTCGGCGGCGGCTTCGCCCTGCGTCACCACGCCACCGTCGGGCCGCGCCCCACGATCCACCACGGCAGCTCGCTCGCCGTACGGGCGCCCATGCCTGGCGCCGGCCGACGTCTCGTTCTCCTGGTCGTACGGGGCGTCGTCGCCCGCTCGTGAACGCACCTTGGCCACCTGTTCCTCGATGAGCCCACGCGTCCGCGCACGCACTCCGACGGGCGCGGCGGCGACCGGCCACAGCCGCGCGACGGCACTGTTGAGCGCGGCACCGATGAGCACGGCGATCGACAACGAGTACAGCCAGATCAGCGCGATGATCGCTGCCGCGAGCGGGCCGTAGATCGAGATGCCGCCGACGGACGCCGACAACCAACTGCGCAGGAACAGCGAGATGATGACCCAGGCGATGAGGGTGAATCCGGCGCCGGGCAGGTCGCGCACCCATGGCGTGCGCACAGGTGTCGCGATGTAGTAGAGCGTCGCGAACCCGACGATCGTGATGGCGCCGACGACGGGCCAGTACAGCGTCAGCAGGAACAGCAGACCGGGCGGCAGCATGCGTCCGAGCAGATCCGGGCCGATGACGATGAGTGGCAGCACGGCGCCGATGAACAGCAGCGAGACGAAGTACAACGTCACCGACAGCGCACGGGCGCGCACGATGCCGCGCACGCCGCCCTGGCCGTACATGATCGAGATGGTGTCGACGATGACGTTGATCATCCGCGAACCGGACCACAGCGACAGCAGGAAGCCGATGGAGACGACGTCGGGGCGTCCGCCCTCGAGCGCGTCGTGCAGCGTCGGCATGACGACGTTCTGCAGCGCCTCCCCCGACAGGATCCCCTCGAGGTAGCGCTCGATCGAGCGGACGATGTCGTCCACGGTACGTCCGCCGAGGGCGCCGCCGACGTAGCCCATGACGCCGAGCAGGCCGTAGACGAGCGGCGGGAAGGACAGCAACGCGAAGAAACCCGCCTCGGAGGCGAGGCCGGTGACGCGGTAGCGCATGCACTGACGCAGCGTCTCGAGCACGAGGCGGCACACGGCGTAGAGGCCGGGCACGCGGCGCGCCACGCGGCGGGCGCGGGTACGCAGCATCGACGGTTGATCCTGCTCCGCCTGCTCGCTCACCCGAGCACGTTAGCGGCGTTCGTCGCGGAAGGCGGGGAGGCTCGCCGCAGCCGTGTCCACGCCCGAACCGGCGTGCGACGAGCGCGTCCTACTTCATGGTTAGGTAGACGCCATGGATATCTGGCCGGGCAAGCCCTACCCCCTCGGTGCCACGTTCGACGGCACCGGCGTCAACTTCGCAATCTTCTCGGAAGCGGCCGAGAAGGTCTTCCTCTGCTTGGTCGACGACGACATGGTCGAGACGCGCATCGAGCTGACGGAGGTCGACGGCCACGTCTGGCATGGTTACGTGCCGAGCGTGCAGCCCGGTCAGCGGTACGGCTACCGCGTCGAGGGCCCGTACGACCCCGAGAACGGGCAGCGTTGCAACGTCAACAAGCTGTTGCTCGACCCGTACGCGAAGGCGATCGAGGGTCAGATCGACGGCGACGAGTCTTTGTTCAGCTACTACTTCCTCGAGCAGGACAAGCGCAACGACGACGACTCGCTCGCTCACACGATGCTGAGCGTCGTCATCAACCCCTACTTCGACTGGGGTCACGACCACCCGCCGCAGCACGAGTACCACCAGAGCGTCATCTACGAGGCGCACGTCAAGGGTCTGACGATGACGCACCCGGACGTGCCGGAGGAGATCCGTGGCACGTACGCCGCGATCGGTCACCCCGCGATCGTGCAGCACCTCGTCGACCTCGGCGTGACGGCGATCGAGCTCATGCCGGTGCACCAGTTCGTTCAGGACACGACGCTCGTCGAGAAGGGCCTGACGAACTACTGGGGTTACAACACGATCGGCTTCCTCGCGCCGCACAACGCGTACTCGGCGAGTGGTGAACGCGGTCAGCAGGTCACCGAGTTCAAGGCGATGGTCAAGGCGCTGCATGAGGCGGGCATCGAGGTCATCCTCGACGTCGTCTACAACCACACCGCCGAGGGCAACGAGAACGGCCCGACGCTGAGCTTCCGCGGCCTCGACAACGAGAACTACTACCGCCTCGTCGACGACAACAAGGCGCACTACTTCGACACGACGGGCACGGGCAACTCGTTGCTCATGCGCAGCCCGCACGTGCTGCAGCTCATCATGGATTCGCTGCGGTACTGGGTCAACGAGATGCACGTCGACGGTTTCCGCTTCGACCTCGCTGCGACGCTCGCGCGTCAGTTCCACGAGGTCGACCGGTTGAGCGCCTTCTTCGACATCATCCAGCAGGATCCGGTGATCAGCCAGGTCAAGCTCATTGCCGAGCCCTGGGACGTCGGTGACGGCGGCTACCAGGTCGGCAACTTCCCGCCGCTGTGGACGGAGTGGAACGGCAAGTACCGCGACACCGTGCGCGACTACTGGCGTGGTGAGCCGGGTTCGCTCGGCGAGTTCGCCTCCCGTCTCACTGGTTCGAGCGACCTGTACGCGCACTCGGGGCGTCGACCGATCGCGTCGATCAACTTCGTCACCGCGCACGACGGCTTCACGATGCGCGACCTCGTCAGCTACAACGAGAAGCACAACGACGCCAACGGCGAGGGCAACAACGACGGCGAATCGCACAACCGCAGCTGGAACTGCGGCGTCGAGGGCGAGACCGATGACGCGAGCGTGCTCGCGCTGCGGGATCGTCAGATTCGCAACCACCTCGCGACGCTCATGCTGAGCCAGGGCGTGCCGATGCTGCTGCACGGTGACGAGCTGGGACGCACGCAGGGCGGCAACAACAACACGTACTGCCAGGACAACGAGATCTCCTGGATCGACTGGGATCTCGACGACCGTCGCCGTTCGTTGCTGGAGTTCACGCAGCAGCTCATCGCGTTGCGTCGTACGCACCCGGCGTTCCAGCGTCGACGCTTCTTCGCCGGCGACGCCGAGCACGGTGGGCGCAGCGACTGGGGCGACATCGTCTGGTTCGGCGCGAACGGTGAGGAGATGCAGGACGGCGACTGGGCCTCCGGAGCCGGCACGATCATGGTCTACCTCAACGGTGACGCGATCCACGCGCAGGATGCGAAGGGCCAGTCGGTCGTCGACGACCACTTCCTGCTGCTGTTCAACCCCGGCCACGACGAGACGCACTTCGTCATCCCCGAGGTCGTCAAGAAGGGTTCGGAGTGGAGTTTCGCCATCTCCAGCCTGCCCGAGGACGCCGAAGCAGGCGTCGAACTGAGCGGCGGCGACACCGTCAAGCTGCCCCCGCGCACCCTCGCGGTGCTGCAGGCGCCACGCACAGAGAGCTGACGAACGCATGACGAGGGGCTGACCGGTTCGATCGAACCGGTCAGCCCCTCGTCATGTTCGTCTTCTCGTGCCTGGCGCGCCGCCGGCCGTGCTCGTACGGACCCGGCCCGCGGCGTGTACGTCAGAGCTTCTCGAGGCGAGCGCGCTGCTCGGGGACGTCGAACGTCGCCTCCGGCCACTCGAGGGCGAGGGCGCGCAGGTGCTCGAGGACGAGCTGCTGCACAGCAAGACGCGCATACCACTTGTTGTCGGCCGGGACGACGAACCACGGCGCGACGTCCGTCGACGTCTTCTCCAGCAGCGCCTGGTAGGCCTCCTGGTACTCACTCCAGTAGGAGCGTTCGACGAGGTCGCCCGGGTTGAACTTGTAGAACTTCTCCGGGTCCTCGAGACGCTCGGCAAGGCGCGCCTTCTGCTCGTCGGCGGAGATGTGGAGCATCACCTTGATGATCGTCGTGCCATTCGCGACGACCGACTCCTCGAACGCGTTGATCTGGCCGTAGCGACGCATCCACACCGGTCGCGAGACGAGGTCGTGGACACGCACGACGAGGACGTCCTCGTACTGGCTCCGGTCGAACACCCCGACATAACCGGGCTTGGGCAGCGCATTGCGGATGCGCCACAGGAACGGATGCGCTTGCTCTTCCTTCGTCGGCGTCTTGAAGGCCGTCAGCTCGACGCCCTGTGGGTCCATCGTGCCGACGACGTGACGCATGATGCCGCCCTTGCCGGAGGTGTCCATGCCCTGCACGAGCAGCAGGACGCTGCGCCCGCCGGGGTGACGCTCGCTCGCGTAGAGCCGCTCCTGCAGGTCAGCGAGCTCGTCGCCCGTCTTGCGCATGACCTTCTCGGCCTTCTTGGGCCCGCCGTCGAACGCGGGCGTGGACGACGCGTCCAGGTCGGCGAGGACGAACCCCTCACCGACGCGCAGCGCCGAGGCGAAGTCGCTCTTGACGGCCTTGAACTTCTTCGTCTCCTTGCGCGTCGCCTTGTCACGGCCGACGTTCGCGATGACCTCCTCGGCCTGCTTGAGACGAGCCACCTTGGCGGGCGCAAGGCGAGCCGTGCTCGTCGACGTGTCGACGTTCTTCGCCTCGGACGTGGCGTCGGACGCCGACTTCTCCGCCTTCTTCTCGCCCTTCGCCGTCGGTGCCTCCGCCTCGGCGGTCTTCGACGTGGCCGCCGTCTTGGCCGCGCTCGCCTCGGACTTCTTCGTCGCCTCGGACTTCTTCTTCGCGTCGGACTTCGCCGTCGTGTCAGCCGACTTCTTGCTCGAGGACGACTTCTTCGACGCCTTGCCAGCCGACTTCTTCTTCGGCTGCGCGTCAGACGTCGTGGTCTTCGTGGACGCTCCCCCGGCGGCCGTGGTCTTGGCGGACGTCTTCGACGACGTACCCGCCTCCTTCGCCGACTTGGTCGTGTCGCTCTTGGTGGCGGCCTTCGACGACGAGGAGGCGCTCTTCGCTGCCTTCTCGGGCGCCTCGGGCGACTCGCTCTTGGCCTTCTTGGACATACCAGTCATCGTGGCAGACCCGACCGGCGTTGTCATGCACTTCGCTTCCGCACGGACAAACGATTCGGTGAGATCACGGTGATCCGTTGGGGCGCAACGCTTTCGAAGGACGCCAATTCAACGCTCGTCGGCGACAGAGCGACCACCACCCGCTCGTTCCGCAGCGATCAGGCGTGCGAACGGCCCTCAGCGAGCGAGGAACTCGCGGACGTATCGCTCCCAACGGGCCGGGTCGGTGTTCCACTCGCGCACATGTCGGGCCTGCTCCCAGCGCTGCCAGGTGACGATGTCAGGGCGCAGCCGTGCGAGCTGCGCGCTCGGTCCGTAGGGCACGAACTCGTCGTCGACGGAGTGGATGACGAGCATCGGCTTCGTCAGCTCGTCGGCGCGCGCGACCCAGTTCGTCAGCGTGACGTCGATCGCCTGCGCGAGCCCCGTCATCCGCCGGCTCGATCGGCTGCCGCCCAACAGACGTGCCGCGAGGTCGGCGAGGCGCGGATGCAGCCGATTGGCGCGCGCATGGTGAGCCATGACGTCGGCCCAGTCGAGCACCGGCCCGTCGAGGACGACGCGACGCACCGCCCCCGCGTGGCCGCTGCGCGCGAGTACCTGCATGACGATCGCGCCGCCCATCGACCAGCCGAGCAGGTCGATGCTGCGCGCGCCCTCCCGCAGCGCGAACTCGAGGGCGAGATCGACGTCTTCCCACTCGGTGAGTCCGAGGGCGTACTTGCCGTCGCTGCTGGCGGGCCCGTCGGAGTCGTTGCGGTAGCTCGGGATGATGCACGAGATGCCGAGGTCGGTGAGCACCGGGACGGCGCGCAACGTCTCCCCGCGACGGGCGCCGCGGCCGTGGACGAGAACCGCCCAGCGGGTGCCGTCGCCGGCGCGCGTCACCCATGCCGGCGCGCGGCCGTTGACGGTGGGAAGCGCGAGTTCTTCGGTTCGGATGCCGTACGCGTCCTGGGGCGAACCGTCGACGTACCAGCCGCTCCAGCGGGCGGGGCCCGGGAGGAGCTCGCCGCGCGTGACGGCGTCGACGGCCCGGATGACGCCGCCCGCGTCGGTGTGACCGAGGATCTCGCCGATGCGAGCGTGGCCGCGTTCGTCGTCCCAGTACAGCCCGTAGCGGCCGGGCGCGAGGGATTCGACGCTCGACGCGAAGACTGCGCTCGTGGCCACCCCGTCGAGGCCGTGACGGACGGTCAGGACGTCCGCGTCGTTCGGTTTTTCCTTCTCAGGTGTGACGAGCTTGCGCGCGAAGACCGCCGCGATGGTGACGGACGCCGCGCTCGTCGTCGCGGCGAGCGCCGCGCCCGTTCCGAGACCGAGCACGACGGACTGGCGGCTACTGAGACGCTTCACTCTTCAATTGTTTCATCGCGGCGGCCTCACGCCGTCGGGCGCCTTCAGCTGCCTCGAGCGCCCCGTTCGTTCATCGGTGATCGAGGGTGTTCGTCGCGCCGACCTCCCCGCTGTCGGGACGCTTCTGGTTTCGGCGACCGCTCGTTCGTTCACTCGTGGCCGGGGTGTGCCGCTGCGCGCGTTCCGGTCGTGATGGTCATGAGTGACGCCTCATCTCGGATCGGAGCAGCGCCGAAGCACGGGCCGCGGCGACACGGATGGGGCGACAATGGGTGGCATGAGCTTGCCCATCACACTGCCCGTCCAACCGATGCTCGCGAAGGCCGTCACGAGCGTGCCGGAGGGTGACGAGTTCACCTACGAACCGAAGTGGGACGGTTTCCGCTGCATCGTCGCGCGGGACGGCGACGACGTCGAGTTGCACTCGCGCGGCTCGAAGTTGCTGACGCGCTACTTCCCGGAACTCGTCGAGGCGCTGAAGTTGGCGCTGCCCGAGCGTGTCGTCCTCGACGGTGAGATCGTGCTGCGTCAGGGCTCGCCCGGGCATGAGCGGCTCAGTTGGGACGCGCTCAGCGCACGCATCCACCCCGCCGCGTCGCGCATCGAGAAGTTGGCCGCAGAGACGCCGGCGCAGTTCGTCGCGTTCGATCTGCTCGCCGAGGGCGACGACGACGTCATGGGCGAGCCGTTCGAGAAACGTCGCGCACGTCTGGAGGCGCTGTTCGCGCAGTGGCCGACGA
>NZ_LSJT01000076.1:0-14104 GCF_001556795.1 Dermacoccus sp. CCH2-D9 | reverse complement strand
CGCCCCAGCCCGACCCGTCCACACCCCACACGACGAAGCGTGGCGCGCACCCGTCGACGAGGAGAGAGCTCCTGGCCGACCGATGCGCGCCACGCTGTGAACAAGGCGACAAGGCGACGGTTACGCCATCACTGCCCCTCGTTGGGTCGCGTGAACGGGAACGCGAGCGTCGCGCGGATGTTGTTGCCCGTCAGCATCATGATGAGGCGGTCGACGCCGATGCCGAGCCCACCCGTCGGGGGCATGGCGTACTCGAGGGCGGCGAGGAAGTTCTCGTCGACCTCCATCGCCTCGGGGTCGCCGGCGGCAGCCTTGAACGACTGCTCGGTGAGGCGGTTGCGCTGGTCGACGGGGTCGACGAGCTCCGAGTACGCGGTGCCGATCTCGGCGCCGAACGCGACGAGATCCCAGCGCTCCGACAGCTTCGGGTCGGTGCGGTGCGTGCGCGTCAGCGGTGACGTCTCGAGTGGGAAGTCGGTGTAGAACACCGGCGTCGTCGTCTGGCCCTCGACGAGCTCGTCGTACAGCTCGAGCACGACCTCACCGGCCGTCATCGTCTCCGCCCAGTGCACGTCGTGCGCGTCGGCCACGGCGCGCACCTCCTCGAGCGGCGTGTTCGACGTCAGCGTCGTGCCCGTCGCCTTCGAGACCGCTTCGTGCACGGGCACGACGGGCCACTCGTGGTCGAGGCGCAGGCGCTCGACGCCGCCGTGTCCGTCGGGGCGGACGGCGACGGGCTCGCCGTGGATGGCCGTGGCGACCTCGAGGACGAGCTCGCGCGTCAGCACGCGCATCGTGTTGTAGTCGCCGTGCGCGGCGTACGCCTCGACGGAGGTGAACTCCGGGTTGTGCGTCGCGTCGGCGCCTTCGTTGCGGAAGTTGCGGTTGAGCTCGAAGATGCGGTCCATGCCGCCGACGGCGAGTTCCTTGAGGAACAGCTCCGGCGCGATGCGCAGGTACAGGTCGGCGTTGTACGCGTTGATGTGCGTGCGGAACGGTCGCGCGCTCGCGCCACCGTGCACGGCCTGCAGCATCGGCGTCTCGACCTCCATGTAGCCGCGCTTCTCGAACGCGCGACGCAGAGCGCTGACGCCCCGCGAGCGCGCGCGCAGCAGATTTGCCGAATCCTTGTTGACGATGAGGTCGAGGTAGCGCTGACGCACGCGTGCCTCGGGGTTGGTGAAGCCCGTGTGGTCGCTGGGGATGGAGCGCAGCGACTTCGACGCCATGCACCACGACGACGCGAGCAGCGACGGTTCGCCGCTACGGCTGTGGCCGAGCGTGCCCGTCACGGAGACGTGGTCGCCGACGTCGACGGTGCGTCGCCACAACCGCATGAACTGCGGATCGACAGCGCCCGCCTCGAGCACGACCTGCAGGCGCACGTCGTGCTCCTCGATGACGGCGAACACGACGCCGCCGAGGTCGCGCAGCGCTCGCACGCGGCCGCTGAGGGAGACGACGCCGGCGTCCACCTCGTTGCCTTCGGCAATCGCCTTGCGGGCAAGATCGACCGTCATCGTGTACGGCACGTCGACGGGGTAGGGCTCCATGCCGGCTTCGCGCAGGACGTCGAGCTTGGCGTGGCGCACGCGCTGCTGCTCGGTGAGGCGCTGCACGGGTCGTGCGGGCGTGAGCAGCTCCTCGTCCTGCGCGGCGACGAGCTGCGCCAGCGGCGCCTCGGTGCCGTCGGGCAGGTGGACGATCGTGTCCGCGTCGTGGCTGGGGCGCGGTGCGTGGCCGGGCAGGAAGCCCTCGGCGCGGCCGGAGGCGATGCCGATGAGCGGCAGGCCGCCGACGGAGTCGAAGCAGACGAACCGGGTGTCCCAGCGCGGCAGGTACTTGGCGTTCGCCTCGTACAGCGATTCGAGCTGCCAGAAGCGGTTGCCGATCGACAGGATGCGGTCGGCGAGACGCACGCCGATGCCGGCGCCCACCTTGTCGGCACCGGTGAACACGGAGCGGAACATCGCGAAGTTGAGCGACACGTCGCGCACGCCGAGGTCGGACGCTGCGTCGGCGAGCGCCGCGACCATCGCCTCGTTGACGCCGTTCGGCGCCTTCGGGGAGCGGCGCATCAGGTCGAGCGACAGCCCTCGCATGCCCCACGGCACGAACGACTGCAGTGCGACGATCTGACCCTGTGCGTCACGGACGAGGACGGCGACGCAGCGGCCGTCCGTCGCGTCCTCGAGGCGGTTGAGGGCCATCGAGAAGCCGCGGTCGGGTTCGTCGCCACGCCACTTCTCGGACAGTTCGGTGATCTGGCGCAGCGTCTCGGCGTCGAGACGCGAGTGGCGTTCGACGTCGACGGTGCAGCCGGCCTCACGCACGCGCGCGACGGCGCGCTTGACGGGGCGCATCGCGCGCCCTTCGAGGCTGAACGTGTCGAGTTCGACCACGGCTTCGTCGCCGAGGGGGCGGGCCTTGAGCCCGGCCTCGACGTAGGCGCGCGCACCCGTCTCCGAGGCGGACAGGACGCCGGAGCGCCACGCGTGCTCGCGGGCGAGGGCCTGCCAGGCGCCGATGGCGGCGGGCCATGACTCACGGGCACCGAGCGGGTCGCCAGAGGCGAGGCAGACGGAGCCGATGACGCGGTAGCTGACGGCGGCCTCGCCGTCGGGGGCGAAGACGACGGACTTGTCGCGGCGCGTCGCGAAATAGCCGAGCGAATCCTGGTTGCCGTGCAGCGCGAGCAGGCGGCGCACGTGCAGTTCGTCGTCGGCCGACTGCACCTCGGAGCGTTCGGCCGATTCGGTGTAGCGCCACACCGTCAGCAGCAGCACGCCGGCGGCGAGGATGCCGGCGAACGCGGCGAGCCAGTGGGGCCCGTTGGCGCCGTCGGAGATGCCGTGCGGCATGGAGATGCCGGTGACGCTGCGGATCGAGAACCACAGGTGCTCACCGCCGTGCAGGTCGCCGGGGGCCGCCCAGGAGAGCATGAAGATGACGGCGATGCAGGCGAGCAGACCGGCTAGCAGCGTGCCGATCGCGCGCCGCAGGGAGCCTGAGCGCATGCGGGCCGGGAAGTCCTTGCGCCGGATGACGAGCAGGACGAGCCATGCGCCGGTGACGATCGTCGTCACGACGATGAGGGCGATCGTGATGTCGTCGACTTCCTCGTCGAGGCTGTCCGTGCAGATGCTGACGGCGACGATCGCGCAGGCCACGAACTGGAGGGCGAGGACGGCGAGGGCGACGACCCACGCGGCGCGCAGCCCGCGTTTCAGAGCGGCGGCGGTGATGAGAAGACACAGGGCGAGGAAGAGACTCGGGCCGGCGGGGACGCCGACGACGGCGAAGAGGTCGTCGACCCAGTCGGCGAAGTCGCTGCGCGGCAGCGGGATCGACACGAGCGACCACACGCCGCCCAGGGCGACGAGCAGCCCCAGCAGCTTGGGCAGCCATCCGTGGTCGTTCGCCACCGCGGGGTGGTGACGGGTGGGGGTGCTCATGCTGAGGGTGCTCCTTCGACGTGCTCTGCGTTCGCTGCGGGATGGGGGGTCTCTGGGAGGCGGGCTGCTTCCTGTCTCGCGCGTTCGGCGCGGGCCCAGAGGTTGAGTGTCAACAGTGCGAGGGCCTGGAGGGCGGCTTCGAGCAGGATCTCGAACTGGCTCGTGTAGGCGCGCAGGGAGTTGGCGACGGCGAGCATGAGGACCATCGCGATGGAGCCGTAGCGGAACGCACGCTCGACGTTCTGGTGCTTCGCGCTCATGGCACGAAACGCGATGAGCGACAGGATGCCTGCGATGACACCGACGGCCGCTGACGCGAGGTACATCGACGCCGCGAGCGAACCGAGCTTCACGCGATCGTCAGCAGCAGCCCGCCCCAGAGGGCGTGCGCGATGTGGGAGACCTCGCCGCCGACCCGCGGGTAGTCGGTCAGGACGAGGTACGCGCGCGTCGCCGCGATCGTGATCGCGCAGGCACCGGCGAACAGGAACACGAGCGACGAGGCGTCCTCGCGCAGCACGACGCCGCGGGAGCCGCCGCGCCCTGACGGGGCTGACGACGCGCCCGCAGGCGTCGAAGAGCCCTCTCTGGCAGGGGTGGCAGTCATGTCATGACGCTAGCAAAGCGTTTCGCCCCTGCCTGGAAGACCGTGCGGCCTGCGGGGCGCCCTCTTCGCGCGCGATGGCGCGGAATCGGGCACGCCGGGGGCGCATGACGGGTCGCACATCACACCCGACAGCCGTCGTCCCCCATGAGCGGGGGCAACGGATGCCGGGTTCGTTCATGCGGTGGTGTCCCCGGCGTGCGTGTGCCCCAGCTGCTCTTCGAGTGCTGTCGCGACGGCTTCGAACTCGGCGAGGGCTGCGGTGAGGTCTTCGACGATCTCGCGCGCGATGACGTCGGGGGACGGCAGTGAGTCGAGGTCTTCGAGCGATTCGTCGCGCAGCCAGGTGATGTCGAGGTTGGCCTTGTCGCGGGCGATGATCTCGTCGTAGGTGAACGCCTTCCAGCGTGCTGACTCTTCGCGCGTCTCGCGAGCACCCACCCGGTAGTTGTCGACGAAGTCGTCCAGATCGGCGCGTGTCAGCGGGTTCTGCTTGAGGGTGAAGTGCTTGTTGGTCCGCAGGTCGTAGACCCACAGCTTCTGCGTCCACGGCCGGCCAGGCCGCGCCATCTTGCGGTCGAAGAACAGCACGTTGGCCTTGACGCCCTGGGCGTAGAAGATGCCCGTCGGCAGGCGCAGCATCGTGTGCAGGTCGTAGTCGGTGAGCAGCTTGCGGCGGATGGTCTCGCCGGCGCCGCCTTCGAAGAGGACGTTGTCGGGCAGCACGACGGCGGCGCGACCGTTGGTCTCGAGGATCGTCATGATGTGCTGCACGAAGTTGAGCTGCTTGTTGCTCGTCGTGGCGACGAAGTCCTGTCGCTCGATCTCGCGGTCGTCGCGGCTCTCGCGTCCGTCCGCGCCCATCATCGTGACGGATGACTTGCGCCCGAAGGGTGGGTTGGAGAGCACGACCGACCACCGCTCGCCCGTGTCGGCGCTCAGCGAGTCGCGGACGTCGATGAGTGAGTCGCCGTTGCTCGATCCCATGCCGTGCAGCAGCAGGTTCATCGCGGCGAGGCGAGCGGTGCCGTCGACGAGTTCGACGCCGTGCGCGAACGAGTGCTGCAGGTTGTGGCGCTGGTTGGGCGTCATCTCGTTGACGTTCGCGGAGGCGTGTTCGTGGGCGACGAGGAGGAAGCCGCCCGTGCCGCAGGCTGGGTCGGTGACGCGGTCGTCGACTCCTGGGTCGACGACGTCGACGATGGCTTGGATGAGGGCGCGGGGCGTGAAGTACTGCCCGGCGCCCGAGCCCTTGTCGCTCGCGCCCTTGGCGAGGAGGCCTTCGTAGGCGTCGCCGTTGATGTCGGTGCCCGTCTGCGACCAGTTCTCCTTGCCGATGAGATCGACGACGAGGCGGCGCAGCTTCGCGGGGTCGGTGACGCGGTTCTGCGCCTTGCGGAAGATGGTGCCGATGACGCCCTCTTCGCGTGCGAGGCCGTTGAGGATGCGCGTGTACTCGAGTTCGAGATCGTTGCCGGTGGCCTGCACGAGTCGATCCCACGAGTACTCCTCGGGGATGATTCGCTCGGCCTTGAGTGGGCGCTTGGCGCGTTCGTCGGCCATCTTGAGGAAGAGCAGGTAGGTGAGCTGTTCGGTGTACTCGATGACGCCGACGCCGTCGTCGCGCAGGACGTCACAGTACGACCAGAGTTTGTCGACGAGCTGCCGTGCGGTGGTCATGCGTCCCCTTGGCTGATGGAGCGGGCATTCTTGCCGAGTCGGAATGAGTCGATCCGCTTACCTTATGGCTCGCGTGGCCGCGACGGCGCGGCACCGTAGGCAGCGCCGATCGGCCGGCACTTGTGGGCATCGAGGGTTCTTGGCGGCCGCACAGCGGGGCAGCCTTCACTCTCAGACTCCAACTCAGAATCTGACTGTTGGAGTGTGAGTGGGACTCTGGACAGATTTTCGAGGGGCCCGGATTCATACCTGTTCACTGCTGAGTGCGAGGAGGAGCGAAACCGTGGTCGAGCATGGGGACGGCGGACCCCGCGTCTTGCAGGACTCGCGATGTTGGCCGTCTATGCGGGGTCTTCAGGCCTTCGGAACCCCGCCGAGGTCGTCGAGTTCGCTCTCGTCGATGTCGGCGAGCATGGCAACGGCTGCGCCGCGGGAGCCGTCGAGCTGGGCGAGCGCGTCGCGGACTGCGCCGTTGATCTCGTCGCGGTGGTTGTCGATGTACTCACGAACAGCGTCCTCGACGACGCTCTTCTTGGACTTTGTGAGGAAATGCGCGGTGTGGGAGACGAGTGCATCCGTCTCTTTGGACACCTTGATCGGTGCGAGCGCAGGCATGTCGCGGCCCTGTCGGTAGTGGTACCAGATGGTATGAAAGGAACATTTGGTACCAGACTACCTGCCCTGGTCCTACGCAGGCCGGATCTCGGGCATCCGGTGGAGATGACCTTCTGCTTGGGGCCCACCGACGCTGTCGGTGCTCCGACTTACGCACTGATCCATGTCAGAACAGCGGTCCTCGGCCCCATCTCCCTGGCTTGTGTCCTGCAGATGTGGGTGCCAGACGATGACGATGACGATGAGGAGCAACCCTGGCGCTCCTTCACAGCGGAGATCACGGCATTCTGCGACGACGACCCCCAGCAACGGCCGATCGGCTATCTGCGAGGCGTCAAGACCTTTTCGCCTGACGCCGCGTTGACCTGTGCCGCCGACGGGATGAGCGACGAGTTGGCGACCCTGGTCGTGGCTGCTGAGCAGGTGCTGTGGGACGAGATGGAGACCGTCGACACCGTGATGCTCCTTGAGATGGCTGTACTGGAGAGGCCGTTTCGCGGACAGGGGTTGGCATGGGAGTGCATCGCGGAGGCGTTGCGAACAGTGGATGCGCGGACGGCGCCTGTGACACTGCAGCCCGAACCGCAGCGAGAAGGCGGCGGGCCGATCGAGGATGATGACGTTCGGGGGCCGGCGCTGGAGCGTCTTTGTGCGGCGTGGGCCAGCTACGGGTTCAACCCCAACAATGATGGGCTGACGGTGTGGCGCTGGTACGAGCGCCATGATGCGTAAGCGCCTCTGACGTGCCGGAACCGCCAGCGTCCGTGAGAGGGCAGTGGTTGATCTCTCGCGTCGGTGTGATCGACGGGTCGCCTTGGACCGTGAGGCCCCGTGTCACGGGGTAAGCGAATGCCCCGGTCATCGGCGCGCTCCATGTCGGCGGAGGGTCAACGGCCAGGGGCTTGCGCAAGTTCCAACGCGGCGTGGAGTCGTGACAGTGGGTCCGCCGACCTCGGGGCGAACGCCCGCGGCGGCTCGTCGACGTGACGGCAACAGCCGACGGCTCACAGGCTCTCGAAGAAGTCCTCGTCCAGGCCGTACAGGACGACGGTCTCCTCGGTCTGGACGCCGACGCCGTAGACGACGAGCAGCTGCGCGAGCTTGGCGCCGTCGATGAGTTCGATGCGCGCGTTGATGCGATCGGCTTCGTTGTGGGCGCCCTGGGTGAACCTCGAGGTCGTGATGAAGACGCCACGGTCGCCCTGCTTGCCGAGGAGTGCGCCGGCGAACTCGTGGATGCGAGGCCGATCGATGGGGCGGTCCTCGGCGTACCGCTTCGCCTGAACGTAGATGCGGTCGAGGCCGAGGGGATCCTGGCTGATGATGCCGTCGACGCCTGCGTCGCCGGTTGCGCTCGTGCGCTCCACCGAGCCGGCGCGCCCGTACCCCATGGCCTCCAGCAGGCGGATGACGAGATCCTCGAAACCGGTCGGGGAGAGTGTGAGGGCCTTCTTGAGCACTTCACCCTCGACCGCGGCGCGGTTGGTGCGGCGCGCTCGTTCAATGAGTTCGCTCGGCGTCGCGCGGTCCAGCTCGGGGGTTTCCGGGACGCTCGTGGTGGGTGTGATGGCGCTCGGCTCGTTGGAGGTGCTGATGCGGGTGCGGTCGCGGAACGCGAGATAGTCCGGGTACGTCTCCAGCACCTTCATGTCGATACGCTCCGGAAAACGTCGCAGGGCCTCACGACCTGCGGGAGAGATCCGTAGCTGCCCGCGCTGCGGCCGCTCGATCAACCCGGCCTGCGACAGGTAGGTCGTGGCCCAGCCCACGCGGTTGTCCATGGTGCGTTGACGACCACTCGGCAGCATCTGGGCTCGCTCTTCGGCGGACAGCTCGAACTGCTCGACCATCGCGTCCTTGACGTGGCGGCTACGTCGCACCTCCCCATCAGCGAGCGCGGCGAGTACGGGCCGCATGAGCGACTGGAAATCTGGAATGGTCATGCGCTTGACTCCTGGAGCAGGTCGCTCGGGTCGGTCGTGGATGTGAGGTGCCCCGAGAACGCAGCAGCGAGGACACTTCGGCGTAGGGCTGCGGACTTTCGGCGCTGGGTGACGATAGCCGAAGTGGCCCGGTGTGCCTGCTCAGCCCAGGCCTCCATCGCAGCCGCAATCTGTAGCTGCTCGGCAGGAGGAGGGACAGGAATGGGAATGGCCCGAACGCGAGCCTTGTTCAGCGCTGGCTGGTTTCCGCCTGAACCGCCAGCCCGCACTTCCGCGTACTTGTACTTGAGAAACAGGTACAAGAAATTCGGGTGGATAGACGACCCCGCTGTCCGGATCGAAGCACAGTTCTGGTTGTGCGCCGCCCAGGTCTCGAGGATTGCAGCCTGGCCTCGAGTGCGCCCTTCGCCGATCATGGCAAGCAGCACCGTGCCCGGCGGGTGCAACCGCTTAGAACGGTCTCCGAGAGCCCTCTCCGAGATGTGTTCTCGGGTGTCTGTGATGCGGGTGAAAGCCACCTCGCCGCTCGACACCCACGGTATGTCCCCTTCCCACAAGGAAGGCTCGCTTCGCTTGGGGGTTGCCCCCACGGCAACGCTGCACTCATCTCCGATGGTGGACCAGCGCCAGGCAGAACCATCCCCAGTGTCGCGATCGAAGTAGCTGCGAGCAAGGGCTACCTCGGCATACGTGAGACGCTGCTCGGCGGAGGCGAGGGAGGCGTCAGCGGCGTCGAGGTGGGCCATGTGCTCCTCCAGCATCTCCACGATCCGCCGCTGCTCGGGGAGCGGTGGCAGCGGAAACCTGAAACCAGCCATCTGTGGCCACTTCACGCGAGGGCGGTCTCCGGAGTTTAGAGCGGTGGCGAACCTGACGAAATCCTCGGCGGTCAGACGCCACTTGAGGAATCGCGCATCGATCTCGTGGTTGCCGCGAAACACGATGAACTCGCCCGAAGCATAGGCCTCTTGCGGGGCTACGGCCACCTTGTTCAGGTACGGGCGTAAGCGCCCGTACAGCACGTCGCCCATGTCCACCAAAGGGCTACTGCTCCGGATAATGGAGGCGTCGGACGTAGCAGTGATACGGCCACTGCCAGCCTCCACATGCTCCATTCCGATGTACGGCAGAGGCTGTATCGGTACCTCGCGGCGGGTTTCAGGGCGTACCACGTCGCCGAGCGATACGGCTCGCCACCCGTCAGGCACGTTCATGCGGTGAGCTCCTTGTCGAGGCTTTCGAGAAGATGGCCAGCGTTGGCGCCGAGGTCGCGCAGGGCGCCGTCGACGCCGCCGCGTTGGGTGAACGGCTCGGCGTCGAGCGCGTCGACCGTGATGCTGGCCGAGGTGACGACGAAGTCGCGCATGCGGTCGAGCCACCAGCGTTCCGTCTCCGAGAACGTCGCGCCCGCCTGCGCCTGCTGCGCGAGCCAGCTCTCGTAGCGCTCCTGCACGACGTCCTCGTACGGGACGAGCTCGTCATCGAGGTCCAGCGCATAGCGCAGGAGTGATACGAGGTCAGTGGCCCGGGTGTGCGGGTTCGGGCGCACCTTGGCGCCGTCCAGCTGTTCGTAGGCCGCCCACAACTTCTCGGTCGTCCACCGCTCCGGGGTGCGCTCGATCTGCCGGGCCAGGTCGTCGAGAGCCTTGAAGGGCACCCGGTGGGTCTTGAACTCATCGAGAACCTGAAGCGCCGTGATCTCGTCGCGGTTGTCCTCCAGGTACTTCTTCCACGACTCGACGATCTCCAGCGCGGAGTCGGCGCGCGAAACCCCCTCGGCACGCCGGATCGTGTCGCGCGTGACCTCGTCGATGATGCGGTCGTGCTGCCGCCGCAGTTCCATGATGCGTGAACGCAGCACCGGGTTGTCGGCCAACGGCGCCACCGCCTCGTCGAGGAGGTCACGCACCGCCGCTGCCGGGTCGGGCGCGCCCTCAGAGGCGGCCGCCTGCACGTCCGGGTTCACGGCATGCACGAGCCCGCGCACGATGGAGCCCAGATCGGAACTCGGCCCGGCGACGTCGTCCAGCTCGGCGCGTTCGGCGTCGCTCACCTGACGCTCCAACGCGGCCAGGCGCGACGCGAGGGTCGCCGTCTCGTCCTCGGTCAGCTCGTACGCGGCAGCCTTCTTGAGCAGCTTCTCCAGGCTGACGCCGGGCTCACGGTTGAGCGGCGGAGCGACGAACTCATGTTCGGTCACGCCCACTGCGTCGACGAGGACGAAGTGCGTCTTCGCCTCGGCATCCGGCGTCACGGCCTGGAAGTCCGACTTCGAGATCGTGCGCGCCCCGCGACCCTTCATCTGCTCGAAGTACTGTCCGGAGCTGACGTCGCGCATGAAGATGACGCACTCCAACGGTTTCACGTCCGTGCCGGTCGCGATCATGTCGACCGTCACCGCGACACGTAGCTGAGAGCTCGTGCGGAAGGCCTTGAGGTGCCCCTTCGGATCCTTCGCGCTGTACGTGATCTTCGCGGCGAACTCGTTGCCGCGGCCGAACACCTCACGCACGCACCGCACGATCTCCTCGGCGTGCGCGTCGTCCTTGGCGAAGATGAGCGTCTTCGGCACCTCGCTGCGACCGGGGAAGATGTGAGTGAACAGCTTGTCGCGATACGTCTCCAGGACGAGACGGATCTGCGACGTCGACGTCACCATCCGATCGAGCTGGGTGGGCGTATAGACGACGTCCTCGTCGAGCGTCTCCATCCGCTTCTCACGGGTCCGACGATCGACCAGCGGCACATGCGTACCCGCCTCGATGCGGCTGCCCGCAGCCGTCACCTCCGTCTCGATACGGAAGATCTCGAAGTCGACGTTGACGCCGTCTGACACCGACTCCTCGTACGTGTATTCGCTCACGAGGTTCTGCCGGAAAAATGCGAACGTCTGCTTACCGGGCGTGGCGGTCAACCCGATGACGTGCGCGTCGAAGTACTCGAGCACGGCCCGCCACTGCCCGTAGATCGAACGGTGCGCCTCGTCGACGATGATGAGGTCGAACGTCTCGGGCGGCAGGGCGGTGTTGTAGGTGACGGTCACCGGCTTGTCGGGGATCTGGCTGTCGAGCATCGCGTCGTCGCCGGCGGGGACCTTCTCGCCGCGCAACGTCTTGAAGACGCGCTGGATCGTCGAGATGACGACGCTCGCCGAATCGGCCGGAGCGTCGCTCTTCAGCTTGTCGACGGGGTAGAGCTCGGTGAAGCGGCGGCCGTCGTCAGGCGTACGGAAGTTGGCGAACTCGGCCGCTGTCTGATCGGCCAGGTTGTTGCGGTCGACGAGAAACAGGACGCGCTTGAAGCCGCCGAACCGCAGTAGCCGGTAGCTGGCTGTCACAGCCGTGTACGTCTTGCCCGCACCGGTGGCCATCTGCACGAGCGAGCGGTCGAACCGCTGTTCGCGCAGGCTGCGCTCGATGCCCGTGATCGCCGTGATCTGGGCCGGACGCAGCGCCCGCTCGTCGAGCTCGGGCATGGTCTGCAGGGCGCCGCGCCACGTCGGCGCGTCGGGGTTGGTGCGTGCATCGGCGATGATCGCGAGCAGCGTCTCCGGCTTCGGAAAGTTGAACACCGCCCGCGCGCGAGGATGCGGGTCGTAACCGTTCGTGAAATGCGTCTCCGACCCGGACGCCTCGAAGACGAACGGCAACTTGCCGTCGACCATCGTCGCGCGCAGCTTCTGCGCATCAGTGAGGCCCTGGGCGTACATCGACGACTGCCACTCGACGCCCGACAGCGTCTTGCCCATCGGCTTCGCCTCGACGACGCCGACCACGCCCTTGTTGAGATACAGCAGGTAATCGGCGCGTCCATGCCCCGACTTCATCGTCACCTCACGGACGGCGACGCCGACCGCCGCGCCAAGGGCCTGATCCTTGAGATCCTGAACGACCCATCCGGCCCGCGTGAGCTGCTCGTCGATCAGCCTGCGCGCACGCTGCTCGGCTTGAAGGCGCTCGTCGTCGGTCATGGAGTCAGATTAGTTGGCTTCGCGACAGAGGGCGTGGGTGACGAGAATCTGCCTGCCCCTGCCCGGCGGACGAGTGATTCCGCCTGAGCGCCCCCGTCACCAGGGGTGCTCGGCGAAGTCCTTGAGAAAGACGCCGTACTGGTCGATGCCGTTCTCGCCCATGACGATCGGGTCGTAGACGCGGGCGGCGCCGTCGACGAGGTCGAGCGGCGCGTGCCAGCCCTCCTCGGCGATGCGCAGCTTCTCGTGGTGCGGGCGTTCGTCGGTGATCCAGCCGGTGTCGACGGCCGTCATGAGGATCTTGTCGGTCGCGAACATCTCGCCCGCCGACGTGCGCGTCATCATGTTGAGCGCCGCCTTCGCCATGTTCGTGTGCGGGTGGCCGGGGCCCTTGTAACGGCGCGAGAACTGCCCCTCCATCGCCGAGACGTTGACGACGTACGCGCGCCGCGCCCCCTGCGCGACGGCCGCACGCATCGCCGGGCGCAGACGGCTGACGAGCAGGAACGGCGCTGTTGAATTGCAGAGTTGCACTTCGAGGAGTTCCAGCGGATCGACTTCCTCGACCTTCTGCTTCCAACTGTTCGTGTCGACGACGTCGGGCAACAGGCCACCCGCGTCGACGGCCGCACCCGCCTGATGCGCCTCGAGGCTCGCCTGACCCGCCGACAGAGCGAGCGACGTCATCGCCGCTGCGCTGCGGGCCGGGTCGAGAGCATCGGACGGGTTGAGCGGGCCGGCCGCGGGCGTGACGCCGGGCGCGTGGACGTCACGTCCGGCGTCGGGCTGGGGCTCGGCTTCGTCAGTGGCGTGGGTGTGCTGATAGGCCGCGAGGGTGCCGGCGAGGTTCGCGGGGTGAGCGTCACTGATGCGGTCGAACTGGACGATCTGCGGCAGCTTGACGTCGCGCGGCAGCGGAAGATCTTCTCCCGCAGTGAGATTCGAGTACGCTCCCGGCGAGCGACGCACCGTCTGCGCCGCGTTGTTGATGAGGATGTCGAGCGGGCCGTCGGCCGCGACCTCGTCGGCGAGGGCGATGACCTGCGTCGGGTCACGCAGGTCGATGCCGACGATCTTGAGGCGGTCGATCCACTCCGGTGAGTCGGCGAGCTCCGCGAAACGACGCGCGGCGTCGCGGGGAAAACGCGTCGTGATCGTCAGGTGCGCGCCGTCGCGCAGCAGCATGAGCGCGATGTACATGCCGATCTTGGCGCGACCGCCCGTCAGCAGGGCGCGCTTGCCGCGCAGATCGACGCGCTGGTGACGCTTCGCGTGACTCATCGCCGCGCAGTTCGGGCACAACCAGTGATAGAACGCGTCGACGGTCGTGTACTTGGCGTGGCAGATGTAGCACCCGCGCGGCGTGTTGAGCTCTCCGGCGACCTCACCGATGACGTTGGACGTCAACGGGATTCCCTTCGTCTCGTCGTCGATGCGTAGCGGCGAACCCGTCGCCGTCGACGCCAGCACCTTCGCGTCCTGCTCGCGCAACGGGCCGAGCTCAGCAGCCCTCGCCTCCGCGCGACGCGCCTTGCGCACCCGCTTGTACATCGTGCCCGCGGCGCGCTTCACCGTCTCGATGTCGGGGTGGCCCGCGGGCAGCTCGTGCAGCATCCCGATGACGCGCAACGTCGTCGCCATGTCCTCGGCATCGATCGCGGTCTCGGCGAACAGCTGTTCCTGCTCAGGTGTGACGGACGCGTCGTCACGGGCGTCGTCGTCCTCTGCGGGCTGTTCGTTCACGCCGTGATTCTAGAGGTTGCCGGTGAGGCGAGCCGGCGCTGCCCTCATGGGTGGGTGTGCCTCCCCGTGAGCTGTCTCTTATACACATCTCCGA
>NZ_LSJT01000075.1:0-11958 GCF_001556795.1 Dermacoccus sp. CCH2-D9 | reverse complement strand
CGCCCGCCGGAACGCGCGGCCAGTGCGTGCCAGACTGTGCCCATGCCCGATGCTCGTCTCACCCGCCGCACCGCGCTCGCCGCCGTCGTCCTCACCACCACGAGCGCATGCAGGCTGCGCGTGGAGAAGGACGCGCCCCTGCCGGGGCCGACGGCGGCACCGGCGCCCGATTCGGGCCCCCTCGAGGCTGTGCGTCGTCACCTCGTGGTCGCGATGAGCGCGGCGAGCCAGGAGACGAACCACCGCCGGGAGGCCGCCGACGCGCAGGGCGCCCACGTCGCCGAACTCAAACGACTCGACGCGACGCTGCGCGGCATCGGCGCGACGTCGCTGCCCAGCGTCAGCGCCACTGCGGCGCCCAGCGTGTCGGCGTCAGCGTCTGCGTCGCCATGGGCGTCGGCGTCCGGAAAGAGCTCCCGCGCGAGCGCCCCGGCGTCGTCGCCCTCGGCGAGCAGCAGCCCCGCCGCGACGGCGTGGACCCGCGCCGAGAGCGACTGGGTCTCCCCCGCGCTGTGCGCGAGCCTGCAGAAGGTTTCGGCGACATCGAGGCCTCTCGCCCTGTCGATCGCCGCGCGCGGGCTCAGCTCGCTGCCGGGTGGCGTCTCCGTGCCGTGGTCCGCGACGGCGTCGGTGCCCTCGTCGTCGGCGCTTCTCGACGCGAACGCGGTGACGATCCACGCGCTCGAGTGGTGGGCGGCGCGCACCGATCCCGATGATCGCGGCGACGTCCCCGACCTGCTCGACGACCTCTACGCCGTGCGCTCGCTCGCGGAATCGTCGGCGTCATCGGGGTCGCCGTCGTCGTCATCGTCTGCTTCCGCGAGCCCCGCTGCGCCCGCGCGCCGCTACGACTCGCTCGCCGCGGCCCGCGCCGATGCGGGCAAGGCGGCCGCGGCTCTGATGTCGGCGTGCGCCGTCGCGGCGACGGGCACGCGCAGCGCCGATGATGTCAACGGGCTGCTGCTCGCGTGGTCGAGCGCGGCCCGCACGGTGCGCTTCGGTGGGGGCAGCGTCTCGCCGTTCCCGGGCCTCGCGACCTGAGCACGCCCGCCGGGAATAAACTCGTCCGCATGCGTATTCGGGGACGCGCGGCCGCCGCCGCACCACTGATCTCACTGCTCGCTCTCACGGCCTGTTCGGGCAGCTCGCACGACACGGGCGGCGCTTCGAGCTCCGGGGCGTCATCGAAGGCCGGCGCGTCGAGCAGTTCCGGTGGGAGTGCGAGTCCCTCGGCCAGCTCTTCGGTCGCTCCCCCGGAGCCGGTCAAAAACAAGCCGGGCAGCATCACGATCGGCGCGTCGGGCGACCTCATCGTCCACCCGTCGGTCACGCAGATGGCCCGTCGTGCCGCAGGCGGCACGGGGTACCGCTTCGACCAGTTCTTCGGCCAGATCTCCCCCGTCACGAAGGCGGGCGATCTACGCATCTGCCAGATGGAGAACCCGCTGTCGCGTGACGACACGAACCTGGCGCGCGAGCTGAGCTTCAACGCGCCCCACGAGTTCGCGACGACGGTGAAGTCCATTGGGTTCGACGGGTGTTCGACGGCCAACAACCACGCCTACGACCGCGGCCTCTCCGGGCTGGCGAGCACGCGCAGCGTCATGGCCGCGAACGGTCTGCAGGCGGCCGGCCCGGCCGCGTCTGCCGGCGAGAAGGGCCAGCCCGTGTTCTACGAGGCCAAGGGGTTCAAGGTCGCGCAACTGTCGTACAGCTACACGCTCGACAACCGCATCAACGGCGACCAGACGGGCACTCCCAAGGACGCGCCCTGGGTCGCGGACAACCTGTACGCGGTGCGCACCCCGGAAGGCATCGAGGCCGATGCCGCCGAAGCACGCAAGCAGGGCGCCGACATCGTCGTCGTCTCGATGCACTGGGGCATCGAGTACAAGCCTGTCTCGGCGGAGCAGAAGAAGTACGCGGACGCGTTGCTGCGCTCTGGGCAGGTCGACTGGATCATCGGCAACCATCCGCACATCGTGCAGCCGTGCCAGAAGATCGACGGACGGTACGTCTCCTACGCCCTCGGCAACCTGTTCTCCGGCCAGCAGGCCGCATATCTGCCGGGCACGGCGGACGGCGCGTACGCGAGCGTCACCTTCACGCGCGACGCGGGCGGCAAGATCAGCCAATCGATGACGTACCAGCCCACCTATCAGGACCAGAAGACGCGCGTCGTCGAGCTGGCCACCCCGTCGCAGAACCCAGCATCCTACGCCAAGACGACCGCGACGATGGGTGCGTTCGGCTGCGACGCCAAGCCGGCGTCCTGACGGGTGACGGCACCCGCCGCCGCCGGACGCTCGAGCCGTGGTGGCCGGTGAGACGCCGGGCGCGGCTGAGCGTCAGAGCAGGCCGAACTGCGCGGTGGTGTCGTAGCTGAGCTTGACGACGAAGGCCCCCACGACGACGACGAACACGGCGCGCACGAACCCGGCCCCCTTCGAGACGGCGGTCCGGGCGCCGAGATAGCCGCCTGCGAGGTTCGCGACGCCGAGCACGAGGCCGACACGCCAGGCCACCGCACCTGCCGGGATGAACACGACGAGGGCGGCGAGGTTCGTCGCGAAGTTGGCGAGCTTGGCCTTGGCGGAGGCCTCGAGGAAGCGGTAGCCGAGCAGGCTGACGAGCGCGAAGACGAAGAACGAGCCCGTCCCCGGGCCGAGCGCGCCGTCGTACAGGCCGACGCCCAGGCCGATGGCACCCGCCGTCGCGTAATGGCGCCGGCTGCCCGCGTGCCGCAGGTTCTCGAGCTGCCCCATCGAGGGCTTGAACAGCGTGTACGCGCCGACGGCGACGAGGACGACGAGGATGATCGGGTTGAACGCGCTGCGCGGGATGTGACTGGCGAGCGCCGCACCCGCCATCGAACCGGCGAATGCCATCACGGCGAGCGGCAGCGCGGTGCGCAGATCGGGACGCACCCGCCGAAGGTACGTCGCCGAGCTCACCGATGTGCCACAGATCGAACCCAGCTTGTTCGTCGCGAGCAGTTGGGCCGGCGCGGCGTGCGGGAACGCGACCATGAGGGCCGGCAACTGCACGAGCCCGCCTCCGCCGACGACGGCGTCGATCCATCCCGCGCAGGCCGCCGCGAGCGCCAGCAGGGTGAGCGTCAGGGTTCCCGGGTCGTTCACCCCGTCATCCTGGGCCGCGCGCCGCGTGCCCGCAAACGTCTCTCAGTCCGTGACCGCCGCGCCCGCGCCGCTCGTGACCGGGGCGGCGGCCGTTCGACGCGCGAGAGCCACCACGTCGGGCCGTGGTGGCTCTCGTGACGCAGGGTGGGATCAGGCGCCGCGCACCTCGGAGAGCACCTCGGCCGCCACCTCGTCGACGCCGACGTCACGCGAGGTGCCCGAGCGGCGGTCCTTGACTTCGATCGTGCCGTCGGAGAGGCCGCGCCCGAGCACGACGATCGTCGGGACGCCGATGAGCTCGGCGTCCTTGAACTTCACGCCGGGGCTGACCTTCGGACGGTCGTCGAACAGGACGCCGAGCCCGGCCGACTCGAGGTCGGCGACGACCTGCTCCGCCTTCTCGAAGACCGCGGCGTCCTTGCCCGTGGCGACGACGTGGACGTCGAACGGCGCGATGTGACGCGGCCAGATGAGGCCCTTGTCGTCGAGGTTGTCCTCAGCGATGGCGGCGACGGCGCGGGAGACGCCGATGCCGTAGGAGCCCATCGTCACCGTCACGAGCTTGCTGTTCTCGTCGAGCACCTTGAGCCCGAGCGCCTCGGCATACTTCGTGCCGAGCTGGAAGATGTGACCCATCTCGATGCCGCGCGCGAGCGTCAGGGGGCCCGAACCGTCGGGGGCCGGGTCGCCCTCCTTGATCTGCGCCGCCTGGATCGTGCCGTCGGCGGTGAAATCGCGGCCGTGGACGAGGTCGATGACGTGCTTGCCGCTGACGTCGGCGCCCGTCACCCACGCCGAGCCCTCGGCGATGCTGGGGTCGAGCAGGTAACGGATGCCGGAGGCCTTTTCCTCGCCGAGCACGCCCGGGCCGATGTAGCCCTTCGCGAGCATCGGGTAGGCGGCGAAGTCCTTCTCCTCGAACGCCTCGACGTCGGCCGGAGCGACCTGAGCCTCGAGGCGCTTGGCGTCGACCTCGCGATCGCCGGGCACGCCGATCGCGAGCGGTTCGCGCGTGCCGTCGGGGTGGACGAGCATGACGATGACGTTCTTCAGTGTGTCGGCAGCCGTCCACTCGCGTCCGTCGTCGCGCGGGTGATTCGCGTTGAGGGCCGCGACGAGCGTCTCGATGGTCGGGGTCTCGGGGGTGTCCTCGATGTGTGCGGGGCCGACGCTCACCTCGACGGGCTCGGCCTGCGGCACGACGACGGCCTCGACGTTCGCGGCGAAACCGCCGGGCGAGCGGACGAACGTGTCCTCACCGTGGCGGCTGACGGCGAGGAACTCCTCCGACGCCGAACCGCCCATCGCGCCCGAGTCGGCGTGGACGACGACGTACTCGAAGCCGAGGCGGTCGAAGATCTTGACGTACGCGCCGCGGTGCTTGGCGTAGCTCTCCTCGAGGCCCTGCTTCGTGTGATCGAAGGAGTACGAGTCCTTCATGATGAACTCGCGCCCGCGCAGCAGGCCGGCGCGCGGGCGGGCCTCGTCGCGGTACTTCGTCTGGATCTGGAACAGCGTCGTCGGCAGGTCCTTGTAGCTCGAGAACATGTCCTTCACCGTGATAGTGAACATCTCCTCGTGCGTCGGGCCGAGGAGCATGTCGACGCCCTTGCGGTCCTGCAGGCGGAACAGGTTGGGGCCGTACTCGTCCCAGCGGTTCGTCGCCTCATAGGGTTCGCGCGGCAGCAGCGCGGGGAAGCTCAGCTCCTGGGCGCCGATGGCCTCCATCTCCTCGCGGACGATGGTCTCGACGTTACGCAGCACCTTGAGCCCGAGCGGCAACCACGTGTACACGCCGGGCGCGGCGCGTCGGATGTAGCCGGCGCGCACGAGCAGCTTGTGGCCCGGCAGCTCGGCGTCCGCCGGATCCTCGCGAAGCGTTCGCAGGAACAGGTTGGACATGCGCTGGGCCACGGTCTCTCCTCGGGTCGTGTCGCGGTCGCTCCGCGTGACTCGGCCCCACACTATCCCGGCCCGCCCAGGGCGTGCACGGCCCGCATCCACCCGACGCTCGGGCCGCGAGGCCTTCCTGAGATCCATGCAGATTCGACTGCGTCACAATCCGTCCTTCGCCGTCTCCCGTCTCCTGCGCACTCGCCCGGCGTGCAGATCTCCAGCAAGGCCGCCAGCGGCGGCATCATGAAGGGGCTCAAGCGCTCCGTGCTCTGCGGTGAGTCCTTCTTCTCGACGACGTACACCGCCCCCGCCGAGGGCGGGTGGGGCGACATCGCCGGCGTCCTGCCCGGCGGCATGCTGGCGCTCGAGATCCAGCCCGATCGCCCCTGCTTCGTCGCCCGCGGCAACTGGATGGCCAACAGCGAGGGCACGGAGGTCACCTCGCAGTTCGGTGGCATGACGAACCTCTTCGGCGGCGAGGGCGGCTTCGGCCTCGAGGCCAGCGGTCAGTGCCTCAGCGTCTACGGCGCGGTCGACGTCATGGACCTCGCTCCGGGCGAGCGTGACGTCATCCACACCGGGCACGTCATCGCCTACGACCTGGGGATGCAGTTCACAACGCGTCGGGCGGTCGAAGGACGCTCGATCCAGTCGATGAAGTCCGGTGAAGGGCTCGTTTCAACTTCGTCGGGCCCGGGCGCGTGCTCCTGCAGTCACGCAACCCGCAGGCGTTCGCGGAGTGGGCCGCCAAGCTCATGCCCTCGACGAACGAGCAGGGCGGCCTCGGCGGGCTGTTCACCTGACCGCCAGGGCGTCAGGGCCGCGGCGTCGCGCGTCGGGCGATGGCGGCGCTCGCGGCCGACGTGCCGAGGGTGCCGAACACGCCGCCCCACTCCCCCTGCACGCGGCTCGCGATGAACGCGTCGCTGACGCTCGACGGCGCGCTGCGCAGCAGCAGGCTCGCCTGGAGGACGACGGCCATTCGAGCGCTGATGTCGCGGGCGCGGTACTCCGCGTCGTCGGGCGTCAACGACACGACGTCGGCGAGCACCTGTTTCGTCGCGACGTCGAGCCCGGGGTGGTCGCCGCGGGTCACGTCGAGCTCGCGGCTGAAGGCCTCGAACGCCTCCGGCGAACGCGTCAGGGCGCGCAGGACGTCGAGGGCGTTGACGCTGCCCGAGCCCTCCCAGATCGAGTTGAGCGGCGACTCGCGGAACAGCAGCGGCATGCCCGACTCCTCGACGTACCCGTTGCCGCCGAGGCATTCGAGGGCCTCGGCGACGTGCATCGGCGTGCGCTTGCACACCCAGAACTTCGCGAGCGGCAGTGCGAAGCGACGGAACGCGCGCTCGTGCTCGCTGCCGGGATCGCCTGATTCGATACGGTCGACGCTCGCCGCGAGGCGCATGCCGAGCGCCGTCGCGGCCTCCGACTCGATCGCGAGATCGGCGAGGACGTTCTGCATCGCGGGCTTGTCGGCGAGGACGCCGCCGAAGGCATGCCGACGCGCGGTGTACCAGGCCGCCTCGCTCGTCGCGCGACGCATGAGCCCGGCCGAGCCGAGGACGCAGTCGAGCCGCGTCGCGCTCACCATCTCGATGATCGTGCGCACGCCCGCACCCTCGTCACCGAGGCGAGTGGCGTAGGCGTCGTGGAACTCGAGTTCGCTGCTCGCGTTGGAGCGGTTGCCGAGCTTGTCCTTGAGCCGGACGATGCGCAGCGCGTTGCGAGTGCCGTCAGGGTGCACGCGCGGCACGACGAAGCAGGTCAGCCCGCCGGGAGCCTGCGCGAGGACGAGGAACAGATCGTTCGTCGGCGCGCTCGTGAACCACTTGTGCCCGCGCAGCGAATAGACGGCGGCGCCGTCGTCGTCGAAACCCGACGGGGTGGCCTCGGTGACGTTGGTGCGCACGTCGGAGCCGCCCTGTTTCTCCGTCATCCCCATCCCCGCGAGCAGCCCCTCCTTGCTCGCCGCGGGCAGATCGCCGGGCTCGTAGACGCTCGCCGCGAGGCCGTCGGCGTAACGCTGCGTCAGCGCCTCGTCCGCGCGCAGGGCGGGGACGGCGGCATGGGTCATCGTCAGCGGACAGACGTGCCCGGGCTCGACACCGGACCACGTGATGAAGCCCGCTGCCCGCCGCAGGTGAGCGTCCGCCGACGCGTCCTGCCAGGGCGCGCCCGCGAGACCGAACTCGACGCCGCGGCGCATGAGCCAGTGCCAGGACGGGTGGAACTCGACGGCGTCGGTACGCGCGCCGAACCGGTCGACGGCGCGATGCCGCGGCGTGAACGTGTTCGCAGCCATGCCGTGTTCGCGAGCCTCCTCGCTGCCGGCCATGACACCGAGCTCGCGCAGGGGGCCGAGAACGTCGGCATGCTCGTGCGAGGCGAACGCGCTCGCCGCGTCCTTGAGCGCCTCGTCGGCGTCGACGGCGTCGAACCCGGCCATGACGTCGGCCTGATTGGTTGGTGTGAGCGCGAACACGTCAGTCATGCCGCCACTGTAGATCGCCGGCCCGGTGCCCGGGCGGCGTCTGCGCGCAGGAGTCTACGCCGACCGCACGGCGCGGGCCCGCCAATGCGGCGCGGGCCCATCAGTCCGGCGCGAACCGTCACCCACAGTGACGGCGACCCACGCACGGCGCACGGTCGGCCTCGCGAGCCCTCGTCAGCGGCGAGCGATGTCGAGGCTCGCCTTGATGAGCGGCCACTGCGCCGGGACCCGCGCGAGCATGCCGGCGAGGCGCGCCTGCTTGCCCGGCGTGGAGCGGCGTCGGACACTCGCCTGCGCCTGACGCGCCATCTCGACGTTCGCGGGCAGCACGGCGACGAGCAGGGCGGCAGAGGCGTAACCCGCGGCTCGGCGCGTCGCAGGGTTGACGAGACCCGCGGCGCAGACGAGTTCGGCGACACCGCTGAGGTAGACGAGTTCGCGCGCCTTGGGTAGCAGCGGCGGAATGGTCGGCTCGAACACCTGCGGGCGCACGAGGTGCGTCACGCCGGAGACGACGTACGCGCCGACGAGCCCGCGCATCAGGGGCGGAAGTTCACGAAGACCGGTGACAGGATTCATGCCCCCACCCCATCACATCGCCCTGACAACGCCGTTGAAACGGGTCGAAGTGCGGGGGCAGGGCGCTCGTCCCATCGATAAGCGGTGCCACCGCGTCGCCTCTGCGACGGCGCCGCCGCATCAGAGGATGACGGTCGCGAACGTCCCGACGCGTTCGAACCCGGCGCGTTCGTACGCACGCAGCGCGGGGGTGTTGTACCCGTTGACGTAGAGGCTGACGGTGGGCGCGAGCTCCGCCTCGACCAGGTCGACGACGCGCGCCATGCACGGTGCGGCGAGCCCGCGGCCGCGCCAGGCGGGGTCGATCCACACACCCTGAATCTGTGCCACGCCCGAGGCGAGCGATCCGACGTCGGCCTTGAACCGTACGCGCGCACCGTCCATCAGGACGAAGGTGCGCCCACCCATGACGAGGCGCTGCACCCCGGCGCGGTAGGCCGCGGCACTGCCGACGTAGGGCGCGTAGCCGATCTCCTCGGTGAACATCGCCGCGGCCGCAGGCACGATGGCGTCGACCTCGTCGAGTCGGGCCAGGCGCACGCGCGGTTCGGGCTCGATGCCCTGACGCTCGCGCGCCTCCCGCGAGGCGACCATGAGCGGCTGCTCGGGGCGGAACGAGCGCGCCGGCGCGTACGAACGCGACACGAGCTGCCACAGCGGCAGCACCTGCTCGGCCGGCCCGAACAGCGAACTGACGCGGCGTCGCGCACACTTGACGCGGGCCGCGTAGCGTTCCAGATCGTCAGGGCTCGCCTCGACGGGGACGAGATTCGCCGACGCCCACAGCATCGAGCGCAGCGGCCGTTGACTGGACTCGAGCGAGCGAGCGCCGCCTCGACCCAGCCCGTCGGCATCGAACCCCGAAGAGTCCGCCCCTGCCGCGAGTGGCTGGCCAACGTCACCGTCGAGACCGAAGGCAGCGCTCGTCGAACCGAGCGCGCCCTCGTCGAGGCGGGCGGCGACGAAGACGTTCGTCACCGGGTCGAGGTCGCACAACGCCCGCGCGCCGGCGCGGTCGCCGGCGTCGAGGGCTCGCACCCCCGAACGTCGCAGCATGCCGGCGTCAGCCGACCGAGACGGTGGGGCCGGCGCCGTCGGCGCCCGCGTCCTCGCCCATCTCCTCGGCGATGCGCATCGCCTCCTCGATGAGCGTCTCGACGATCTGGCTCTCCGGCACCGTCTTGATGACCTCACCCTTGACGAAGATCTGGCCCTTGCCGTTGCCGGAGGCGACGCCGAGGTCGGCCTCGCGCGCCTCACCGGGGCCGTTGACGACGCAGCCCATCACGGCGACGCGCAGCGGCACCTCCATGCCCTCGAGGCCCTTCGTCACCTGCTCGGCGAGGGTGTAGACGTCGACCTGCGCGCGCCCGCAGCTCGGGCAGCTGACGATCTCGAGCTTGCGCGGCTTGAGGTTGAGCGACTGCAGGATCATGTTGCCGACCTTGACCTCCTCGACCGGCGGGGCCGAGAGGCTGACGCGGATCGTATCGCCGATGCCGCGGCTCAGCAGCGCGCCGAACGCGGTCGCCGACTTGATCGTGCCCTGGAACGCGGGCCCGGCCTCGGTCACACCGAGGTGCAGCGGCCAGTCGCCCCGCTCGGAGAGCATCTCGTAGGCGCGCACCATGACGACGGGGTCGTTGTGCTTGACGGAGATCTTGAAGTCGTGGAAGTCGTGCTCCTCGAACAGCGACGCCTCCCACACGGCCGACTCGACGAGCGCCTCGGCCGTCGGCTTGCCGTACTTCTCGAGCAGTCGCTTGTCGAGCGAACCGGCGTTGACACCGATGCGGATGGAGACCCCGGCGTCCTTCGCCTCCTTGGCGATCTGCTTGACCTGATCGTCGAACTTGCGGATGTTGCCCGGGTTGACGCGCACACCCGCACACCCCGCCTCGATCGCCGCGTAGACGTACTTCGGCTGGAAGTGGATGTCGGCGATGACGGGGATCTGCGCCTTGCGAGCGATGGCGGGCAGCGCCTCCGCGTCGTCCTGGCTCGGGCACGCGACACGGACGATGTCGCACCCGGTGGCCGTCAGCTCGGCGATCTGCTGGAGCGTGGCGTTGATGTCGGTCGTCGGCGTCGTCGTCATCGACTGCACCGAGATGGGGGCGTCTCCCCCGACCTCGACCTTGCCGACCTTGATCTTGCGCGTCTTGCGACGAGGAGCGATGACCGGCGCGGGCGCCGAGGGCATACCGAGAGAAACCGACATGAGCCCATCTTACGACTGCCGCGCGACGCCCTGGGCTGGGCCGAGACTCACTGGATGGTGATGGGTTTCACGACGTCGGCGTAGATGAGCAGCACCGACATCCCGATGAGGACGAGCGAGACGGCGTACGCGACCGGCAGCGCCTTCGTCACGTCGACGTAGACGGGGCCGGCGACGCCGCGCGCCCGCGCGATGGGCCGCTTGATTGCCTCCCACAGCGCACCCGCGATGTGGCCGCCGTCGAGGGGCAGCAGCGGGATGAGGTTGAACACGAACAACGCGAGGTTGAGCGAGGCGAGCAGGTTGAGCAGCAGCAGCACCTTCTGGCCGAGTTCGACCTTCGACGACTCGGCGACGTCGCCCGCGATGCGCGTCACCCCGACGACGGAGATCGGCCCGTTCGGATCGCGCGCCTCGTCGCTGAACGCCGCCTGGGCGACGCCCTTCATCTTCTCCGGGATGTGCAGCACGACGCCCGCCGTCTGCTTGATGCTCGTGCCGAGCATGCCGGGGACAGCACCCGGGCCCTGACGCTGCAACGTGTACTGACCGATCGACAGCCCGACGTACCCGGCGTCGATCATGACGTTCTGGCCACCCGCGTCGGTGACGGGGTTGCCGTCGGCGTCGAGCTTCGCCACCTTCGTCGTCTTCGGCGTGACCTGCAGCGTCTGCTGCCGGCCGTCACGCTCGACGACGAACGGGATCTTCTCGCCGCCGTGCGCGCGGATGACGCGGGTCGCCTCGAGGTTGCTGTTCACCTTCTGCCCCGCGACCGAGATGATGACGTCATCGAGCTTCAACCCGCTCGAGGCCGCCGGCGCCTCCTGCCCCGCCGGGCACTTCTGACCGGGTTCGACCTTCGTGAGGCACGTCGTCAGCGACGTCACCTTCGTGCCGGTGAGCTTCGGCAGGCCGACGCCGCACACCATGACGGTCATGACGACCGCAGCGATGACGAGGTTCATGAACGGCCCACCGAACATGACGGTGACCTTCTGCCACGTCTTGAGCTTGTAGAAGACGCGGTTCTCGTCACCGGGGCGCAGCTCCTCGAAGGTCTGCTCACGCACCTCGTCGGCGAGCTGGCTGAACCGACCGGTCGACGAGGCGCGCACGGAGCCGTCCGGGTCGCCCGCCTTCGGCGGGTACATGCCGATCATGCGCACGTAACCGCCGAGCGGGATGCCTTTGACGCCGTACTCGGTCTCGCCGCGCTTCTTCGACCACAGCGTCGGGCCGAAGCCGATCATGTACTGCGGCACGCGGACGCCGAACTTCTTCGCGGGCACCATGTGCCCCATCTCGTGCAGCGCGATCGAGGCAGCCACGCCGACGATCATGAACAGCACCCCGAGGACGAACAGCATCAGCGCAGCCCCTTCTCGATCAGCGTGTGCGCGGCGCGGCGCGCCCATGTCTCTGCGGCGAGGACGGCGTCGACGTCAGGTTCGCCGCTCTCGGGCGCGTGCTGGTCGACGACCTTCTCGACGGTCTCGACGATGTCGAGGAAGCCGATGCGCCCACCGTGGAAGGCCTCGACGCACTCCTCGTTGGCCGCGTTGTAGACGGCCGGGTACGTCGAGCCCGCCTCGCCCACCTGACGGGCGAGGCGAACGGCGGGGAAC
>NZ_LSJT01000074.1:0-1481 GCF_001556795.1 Dermacoccus sp. CCH2-D9 | reverse complement strand
GTCCACCCCTGACTGTCAGCCTGGGTGTGAGTCACTCAGGAGGTGGGTATGCGCAGATGGACTGCGGAAGAGAAGACCGCGTTGGTGCAGCAGTATGTGGCGTTGCCGCATGGCACGAAAGCGGCGTGGTTGCTCGAGCAGGGTGTGTCGCGTCATCAGATCATGACGTGGCGCAAAGCGTTCTACTTCGGAGACCTCGAACGAGACCTCGTGCCCCGCGATACTTCACACATGACAGTTGCTGACGGCGCGCGTTTGGCGCGCGTGGAACAAGAACTCGCCGCCGAACGCGCAGCCCGCGCGCGGGAGGCGCAGACGCATGCTGAGCAGGTTGCGCGGCTGGAGGCATCGAACGAGGCGCTGGGAAAAGCTATCGGGCTCTTGCACGAGTTGAACGCGCCGCAGGAGCCCACGCCCGAGTCCTGAACGAGGCCGATGCCGCCCGCCATGCGGCGTTCCTCGAAGCGGAGAACACCCTGGTCGCCGAGCATGTCGCGGCCGGCTATTCCCAGCGTGAAGCGTTGAAGATCATCGGTGTGGCGACCTCGACGTGGCACTACCGTCACCATCCACGCGCTCGCGTCGCGGACCCGATCGCGCACACCGAGCGGTATCAGCCGTGCGCGCTCAGCTCTGAGGAGCGCGCCCAGATCGTGTCCGCGATCCGTGACGGTTGGCACGAGCAGCGCAGCGTGGAGCAGTCGTTCTACGACGCGTTCGATGCGGGGCGGCCGGTGGCGTCTTTGTCGACGTGGATGCGGTGCGCGCGTGGCTTGCACGGGCCACGGCCGGTGCGTCGACGCCGTACGCGGCGCACGGTCGCGATGCCGCAGTGGGAGGCGTCCGCACCGAACGAGGTGTGGTGCTGGGACATCACGAAACTTCCCGGGCCATACACGGGGGTCTGGTATCAGCAGTACACGATCATCGACGCGTTCAGCCGCACGATCATCGCCAGCAGCGTCGAGACAGATGAGTCCGACGAACTCGCGGTCGCGTTGTTCCAGGCCGCGACAGAACGTGAGGGTGTTCACCCGCGGATCGTGCATTCCGATGGTGGGCCGGCGATGAAGTCGGTACTGCTGGCCGACTTCTACCGTCATGCTGGGATCAGCGCGAGCCGGAATCGTCCGCGCGTGTCGAACGACAACCCGCACATCGAGTCCTACTTCAAGACCGAGAAGTACCGTCCCGACTACCCGAGCCAGTTCACCAGTGTTGAACACGCGCGCGAGTGGGCCGAGCACGTCGTGCACGATTACAACACGCGTCATCACCACAGCTCACTGGCCGGGTTCACGCCCGAACAGGTCCACACCGGCACCTGGGTCGATGTCCACACCGAACGCCAAGCCGTCCTGGATGCGCAGTACGCCGCGAACCCCGAACGCTACCGAGGCCGGCGCCCCATCGCCGCCACAACACCCGAAATCACCCAACTCAACCCCACGTGACTCCAATCAGGTTGACAGCTTCCGCAC
>NZ_LSJT01000073.1:0-3737 GCF_001556795.1 Dermacoccus sp. CCH2-D9 | reverse complement strand
GGATAACGGGGTGTTCATCCTGTGGGAAGGCGCGGTGACGCCAGGCGCACCGTGGGCGCGTCAGGCTCACCGCGCCTTCCCACAGGATGAACACCCCGTTATCCATCATTTGCAGTTTTGCTGAACCGAAGACAAGGTTATGTACTTCGAGCCCGAGAGAAACGACGAAGGAGCGGACGATGACGACGACGAGTGAACGTCCCCGCGCCACGCAGCGCACGGCCAAGCCCGAGGGGCAGTGGGCCAAGGGCGAGTTCGACCCGCTCAACCCGAACGAGGTCTTCAAGGCCGAGGACGCGCCCCTCAACGTGCGCGCCCGCATCCTCGAGCAGTACGCCCGCGAGGGCTTCGACAGCATCTCGGGCACTGACCTGCGCGGCCGCATGCGCTGGATGGGCCTGTACACCCAGCGCAAGCAGGGCATCGACGGCGGCAAGACGGCGACGCTGGCGCCCGAGGAGCTCGACGACGAGTACTTCATGATGCGCGTGCGCATCGACGGCGGGCAGCTCTCCCGCGAGCAGCTGCGGGTGCTCGCGAGCATCTCCACCGATTTCGCACGTGGTACGGCCGACATCACCGACCGCAACAACATCCAGTACCACTGGATCGCGATCGAGGACGTGCCGGAGATCTGGCGCCGTCTCGAGGCCGTCGGTCTCGACACGCTCGAGGCCTGCGGTGACTGCACGCGCACCACGCTCGGTTCGCCGGTGGCCGGCGTGCACCCCGACGAGGTGATCGACGCGACCCCCGCGATCGACTTCATCAAGGCCAACTACGTGGGCGACCCGGATCTCGCGAACCTGCCGCGCAAGTTCAAGTCGTCGATCGCGTGGCTGCCCGACGCCGCCCCTGAGATCAACGACATCAGCTTCGTCGGCGTCGTCCACCCCGACCACGGCCCCGGCTTCGATCTGCAGATCGGGGGAGGGCTGTCGACGAAGGCGTTCTTCGCGCTGCGCCTCGGTGCCTGGGTGCCGCTCGAAGAGGTGCCCGAGGTCTGGCTCGCGACCGTCAAGCTGTTCCGCGACCACGGCTACCGCCGGCTGCGCAACCGCGCGCGTCTCAAGTACCTCGTCGAGGACTGGGGCGCCGACAAGACGCGTGAGGTGCTGGAGCGCGAGTACCTCGGGCGCCCCCTGCTCGACGGGCCCGCCGCGCCCACGCCGAAGCACACGATCGACCACGTCGGTGTGCATCGTCAGAAGGACGGACGCAACCTCGTCGGGTTCGCGCCGATCGCAGGGCGCACGAGCGGCGCGGCGCTCGCGGGCGTCGCCGACGCGATGGAGGCCGCCGGCAGCGACCGGCTGCGCCTGACCGCCTACCAGAAGCTCGTCGTCCTCGACGTGCCCGACGACGCCGTCGAGCCGCTGCTCGAGACGATGCGGCCGCTGGGCTTCGACGGGCGTCCGTCGCCGTGGCGCCGCGCGACGATGGCGTGCACGGGCCTGGAGTTCTGCAAGCTCGCCATCGTCGAGACGAAGCAGCGAGCCCACGACCTCGTCGCCGAGCTCGAAGAGCGTCTCGCTCACCTCGACGACCAGCTCGAGCACCCCATCGCGATCCATCTCAACGGCTGCCCCAACAGCTGCGCCCGCATCCAGGTGGCGGACATCGGTCTCAAGGGCCAGATCATCACCGACACCGCCGGCGAGCAGGTGCCCGGCTACCAGGTCCACCTCGGCGGTGGCCTGGGCGAGGATCTCGTCGTCGGGCGCAAGCTGCGCGCCCACAAGGTCGCCGCGAGCGAGCTGGGCGACTACGTCGAGCGCGTCGTGACGCGCTACATAGCCGCACGCGAGAGCGGCGAGAGCTTCGGCGACTGGGCCCGCCGCGCCGACGAGGAGGAGCTGCGATGACGCAGGTCGTGCGCGAGCCCGACGAGCTGCGTCGGATCGCGATTCGGGCCGCTGGCCAGCTCGACGGTGCACCGGCGGACGCCGTGCTCGATTGGGCGGCCGCGGAGTTCGGGGAACGCTTCGCCGTGGCCACCTCCATGCAGGACGCCGTGCTGACGCATCTCGCGTCGCGCAGCCTGCCCGGCGTCGACGTGCTCTTCCTCGACACCGGGTACCACTTCGAAGAGACGCTGCAGACCCGCGACGCGGTCGCCTCGACGTACGACGTCACGCTGCGCACCCTCGAACCGTCCCAGAGTGTCGCGCAGCAGGACGCGACGTACGGAGCGAACCTCTTCGAACGCGACCCCGATCTGTGCTGCACGCTGCGCAAGACCCACCCGCTCGACGAGGCCCTCGACGGCTACGAGGCGTGGGCCACCGGGGTGCGTCGCAGCGAGGCGATCACGCGGCGCGACACACCGGTCGTCAGCTTCGACGAGCGCCGCGAACGCATCAAGGTCGCGCCGATCGTCGCGTGGAGCGACGCCGACGTCGAGGCCTACATCGCCGAGCACGCCATCGTCACGAACCCGCTGCTCACCCAGGGCTACCCCTCGATCGGGTGCGCCACGTGCACCCGCCGGGTGGCGCCGGGCGAGGACGCGCGCGCCGGACGCTGGGCGGGCCGCGACAAGGTCGAATGCGGGATCAACACATGAGCGCCGCGACCGTGTGGCTCACGGGCCTGTCCGGAGCGGGCAAGTCGACGCTCGCCGAGCGCCTCGTCGCCACCCTGCGCGAGCGGGGCGAACGCGTCGAACTGCTCGACGGCGACGAACTGCGCACCTCCCTCAGCGCCGGCCTCGGGTTCTCCCGGGCGGACCGGAACACCCACGTGACGCGCGTCGGTTTCGTCGCCGACCTGCTCGCCCGCAACGGTGTGTGGGCGATCGTGCCGGTCATCGCCCCGTACGCCGATGCACGCGCCGAGAACCGCGCACGCCACGAGCGCAGCGGTAGTCGCTACCTCGAGGTCTTCGTCGCAACGTCGCTCGAGGAGTGCGCGCGACGCGACGTCAAGGGCCTGTACGCCCGGGCCGAGGCCGGCGAATTCACCGGAATGACAGGCCTCGACGACCCCTACGAGGTTCCGACCAACCCCGAATTGCGTCTCGAGACCCAGGGCCGCTCGATCGAGGAATCCCTCGCCGAGATCCTGCGTCTCATCGACGAGGAGAGGACACCCGCATGACCGAGACGATGACGCCACCGGACGTCTCCACGAACCCCGCCGGCGAGCTGTCGACGTTGCGGGCACTCGAGGCCGAGGCCATCGAGATCATCCGCGAGGTCATCGCCGAGTTCGAACGCCCTGCGCTGCTGTTCAGCGGCGGCAAGGACTCCGCAGTGCTGCTGCACGTCGCACTCAAGGCGCTCGCCCCCGCGCCGTTGCCGCTGACGCTGCTGCACGTCGACACCGGCCACAACCTGCCTGAGGTCATCGCGTTCCGGGACGAGGTCGTCGCCCGTCATGGCCTGCGCCTCCACGTCGCGGCGGTCGAGGACTGGATCGCCGACGGCCGCCTGCAGGAACGCCCCGACGGCACCCGCAACCCCCTGCAGACGGTGCCCCTCGTCGACACGATCGAGGCAGAACGCTTCGACGCCCTCCTCGGCGGGGCGCGCCGGGACGAGGATCGGGCGCGCGCGAAGGAGCGCATCTTCTCGGTGCGCAGCGCCATGGGAGGGTGGGACCCGCGCGGGCAGCGTCCGGAGCTGTGGAACCTCTACAACGGCCGTCACGCCCCCGGGGAGAACACGCGTGTGTTCCCGCTGAGCAACTGGACCGAACTGGACGTCTGGCGCTACATCTGTCTCTTATACACATCT
>NZ_LSJT01000072.1:0-29345 GCF_001556795.1 Dermacoccus sp. CCH2-D9 | reverse complement strand
GGTTGCGAAGGTTTTAACGAGCGTTGAGGAAGCGCGTCAAAAAGATCGTGCGCTGATGATCTGACGCGTGCTGAGGACCCGATCGGGCGCCCAGCCCAACGCGTCACGCATGACGAGAGGCCACGAGTTGTTGCTCGTGGCCTCTCGCGCTCCCCGTCCCAGGTGCGACTGTATCGCATCTGACGAGGTATGCCTTAATTGCGACTTCGTCGCAGGTGGGTAGCGTGGGGTCATGGCTGACTACTCGCTCCCGGAACTTCCCTACGACTACGCAGCTCTCGAGCCCTACATCTCGGGCGAGATCATGGAGTTGCACCACGACAAGCACCACGCGACGTACGTCAAGGGCATCAACACGGCCGTCGACCAGCTGTCGGAGATGCGTGACAAGGAGGAGTTCACGTTCCTCGGCACGCTGGAGAAGAACCTGGCGTTCCACCTCGGTGGCCACGTCAATCACTCGGTGTTCTGGACGAACATGTCGCCTGACGGTGGTGACAAGCCCGTTGGTGATCTCGCGGTGAAGCGCCCTGAGTTTGTTGGAGACTCCTGACCTTGGAAACGAGGATGGGGTTATGCCGAAGGAACTGGCGAATGGGAAGCCGACGACGCGTCGCTACTCGGTCGAGGAGAAGGCCGCCGCGGTGCGGATGGTGAGGACGCTGCGCACGGAGCTGGGCGTCACGCAGGGGACGGTGCAGCGGGTCGCGACGCAGCTCGGTTACGGGGTCGAGTCCGTGCGGATGTGGGTCAAGCAGGCCGACGTCGACGACGGTGTCGTCCCCGGTGTGAGCTCGGCGGAGGAGCAGCGGGTGAAAGAGCTCGAGCAAGAGAATCGGGAGCTGCGCCGGGCCAACGAGGTGCTGAAACGGGCGGCGTCTTTCTTCGGGGCGGAGCTCGACCGCCACTACCGGAAGTAGTCGCGTTCATCGACGCGAACAAGGACGACGTCGTGGACGGTCGCCGGCTCGGAGTCGAGCTCATCTGCAGACTGTTGCAGGTGGCTCCGAGCAGCTACTACGCCGCCAAGACCCGTGCGCCCTCTGCCCGTGCGCTGCGGGACGAGGAACTGATCCCGCAGCTGGTCGAGATCTGGGAGGCCAACTACCGCGTCTACGGGGTCCGCAAGCTCTGGAAGGCTGCCCGGCGTGGGGGCATCATGATCGGCCGCGACCAGACCGCGAGGCTGATGCGCGTCGCAGGGATCGAAGGTGCGAGGCGGTCGAAGCGGGTGAAGACCACGCGGCCGGACCCGGCGTCGTCGCGGCACCCGGACCTGGTCAAGCGGGAGTTCACCGCGACGGCACCGAACCGGCTCTGGGTGACCGATCTGACATTCGTGCCCACCTGGGCTGGCGTCGCCTACGTCTGCTTCATCATCGACGCGTTCTCCCGGATGATCGTGGGGTGGCGGGTCGCGTCACATATGCGCACCGAGATGGTCCTCGACGCGATCGAGATGGCGCGCTGGTCCCGAGGCGCCCACCATGAGGATCTGCGGTGTCACAGCGACGCGGGCTCTCAATTCACATCGATTCGCTACGGCGAACGCCTCGCAGAGATCGGTGCGACACCCTCGATCGGGACCGTCGGCGATTCGTATGACAACGCCCTGGCCGAGACGGTGAACGGCTACTACAAGGCCGAGTTGGTTCGCGGGCCCACCCGCTCGGGACCGTGGAAGACGGTCGAGGATCTCGAGCTCGCGACGCTCGGCTGGGTGCACTGGCACAACACGCAGCGCCTCCACGGATACCTCGGAGACGTCCCACCCGCCGAGTTCGAGAACGCGTTCTATGCTGTCCCCAACGACAGCAATCTGCTGATCGGAATCAAATAGCGCGAGTCTCCATCAGACCCAGGGCGCTTCACGGCTCGTATCGACGCCGACTTCGGTTCGCTCGACAAGTTCCGCGCGCAGTTCGAGGCCAACGCCCTCGGTGTGCAGGGTGCCGGCTGGTCGGTGCTGACGTGGGACATGGTCGCGCAGAAGCTGTACATCGTTCAGCACTTCGACCACCAGGGCAACGTGCCGATCTGCATGGTTCCGCTGCTCATGCTCGACATGTGGGAGCACTCCTACTACCTGCAGTACAAGAACGACAAGGCGACGTTCGTCAAGCAGTGGTGGAACATCGTCAACTGGGCTGACGTGCAGGCGCGTTTCGAGAAGGCGTCGAAGCAGACGCCCGGTCTCATCGTCTGACCGCTGCATCAGTCATCGACGCAAGGGTTGAGGAGGTTCGCGCTCCAGGGGGGGCGCGAACCTCCTCAACCCTTGTCGGCGTCTGCGGCTGTCATTCCCGGCGGTGACGATCGTGGGCGTCATCGTGAGGTGGGGGAGGCCCCAGGGTGGGCCGGCGTCGATGGCGCCGGGCGCGGCGCGCGCGTCAGGCTGGATCCATGACTGTGGAGCGAGTGAGTGCAACGCAGGTGGCGGCTGACCTGGCCGTGGCCTCGTGCGGCGTCGTCGGCCGCGTTCAGTTGCGCGAGCGAGGCGTCGAGCGTCACCACGTGCGTACGCTCGTGTGCCGGGATGCTGCGGTACCGCTCGGAACTCAGGCGCTGCACGTGCGTCGCGCGGGGTGGCACGAGGTGAAGTCGCCCATCGCGGCGAAGGTCATCAATTCGGGCGCGCGAGGACGTCGCAGCCATTCGTGCCGCCTCTTTCGCCGCCACGGATCACGCGGCCGGGGCGCTGCTCGCGATGACGGTGCAACAGCGCCTCACCACACCTGAGTGGCTCTCTACGGCGTCGCAGATGCACCCCACGCTGCGGCGACGACGTGCCATCGCCGGGTTCATCCGCGACATCGGCGGTGGGTCGCAATCCATCGACGAACTCGCCTTCGTCGCGCACCCGCGTCGACGCCGGTCTCCACTGCCGGATCGTCAGGTCGTGCGCCAGGGCCCCGACGGGGGCTGGTACCTCGATGCACGCTGGAACGCCGCAGGCCTCGTCGCCGAGATCGACGGCGCACACCACCAGGGCGGCGCCAACCCGATCGCCGACGCGCTGCGGCAGAACGCCGTCGCCCTCCACGGCGATCGCGTCCTGCGCATTCCCGACATCGGCCTGCGCAAAGCGACCCTGATGCCTTCCTCGACCAGATCGAAGCAGCCCTCATCAACGCAGGGGTTGTGGAGGTTCGTGTTCCATGAAGCACGAACCTACACAACCCCTGGGGTTGCTTGATCGACGTCAGGTCTTTTTCCGGGCCTGACTCCTCAACGCTCGCTTCGGCAGGATCCTTGCATGACATGCGGTCGTCCGCGCCCGGCGCGGGTGAAGCCATCCTCGCTTCGCTGCGGTGACTCCACCCGCGCCGGGCTCGACGAACACAACGCTGCGGTCCTACCTACGCTCGCTTGATCGACGTCAGGCCTTCGTGAACTCGAGGTCGAGGTTGATCTTGATCTTCTCGCTGATCAAGACGCCGCCACCGTCGAGGGGAGCGTTGAACGTCATGCCGAAGTCGTTGCGGTTGATCTCACCCGACGCCTCGAAACCGGCGCGCGTGGCGCCCCACGGGTCGGTCGCGACACCGTTGAAGTCGTACTTGAACGTGACGGGCTTCGTCACATCCTTGATCGTGAGGTCACCCGTGATCTCGTCGTCCGTGATCTGCGTGGCCTTGAACGTCATCGTGGGGTAGGTCTCGACGTCGAAGAAGTCGCCCGACTTGACGTGCGCATCACGGTCGGCGCTGCCCGTGTCGAACGACGCGGTCTGCACCGTGAACTCGACGCTCGAATCCGAGATCGGGTCGGCGGCGACGACCGTCGCCGAGTAGTCGGTGAACTTGCCGCGCACCTTCGTCACCATGAGGTGACGGGCGACGAACGAGATCTCCGTGTGCGCCGGGTCGATGTTCCAGGTGCCGGTGGGGAGGGTGTTGAGGGAGGCCATGACGAGCCCCTTTCCTTTGGATCGTTGATGTGCGATGCACTCACCGTAGCGGAGTGTTGTTGAATGTTCAACTACATACCCGGGGCGCGTATTCCATTCCACACCCCAACAGGGGGTTCGTGTGGAACTGACGGTGAACACCGGGAATACTAGGTCTGTTGAGGAATCGGTTGCAGGAGAGGCGAGTAGCGTGACGCGAGGTGGCGAGACGGCGTGGTTGAGCGAGTCCGAGCAGGCTGCGTGGCGCCACTATCTGCGCGGCGCGCGGGCGCTCGAGACGGCGCTCGATCGTGAACTGCTCGCCCACGGCATGTCGCTGGCCGAGTACGAGATCCTCTCGATGCTCTCCGAATCGGAGGGTCGGCGCCTGCGCATGAGTGCGCTCGCGACCATCGTCGTGCAGTCACGCAGCCGGCTGACGCACACCGCCAACCGCCTCGAACGGCGCGGCTGGGTCGAGCGTCAGCCCTGCCTCGACGACTCGCGCGGCGTCGAACTCGTCCTCACCGAGGACGGGCTGCAGGCCCTGCACGAGGCAGCCAAGGTGCACGTCGCGAGTGTGCGCGCCTTCATGGTCGACACGATGCCCGCGCGTCAGTTCGCGAGCCTCGGGGATGCCATGCGCCGCGTCGGCGAGGCCGTCGAGGCCAGCGAGCGCTGACGACCGGAGCACGCCACCACCCCGCGCACGGTGTGTCGAGGCACCACCTGCCACGCCCGGAGCGAGGAGTATGACGGGACGTTCCCTGCGACGGCGCGCACCGGCCGTCCCCGTCGCGGGTGCGACAACGCGACGCTGCTGTGGTGGGCCTCACGGGCCGCGAGGGGACCGGCGTGGAGGGGGTTGTCAGTGCGCGATGGAACAATGATGCGCATGAGCCAGAACACCTCGACGTCTCAGGCATTGCTCGATCACGCCCGCTCGGTCACCCCAGGCGGCGTCAACTCCCCGGTGCGCGCGTTCCGCGCCGTCGGCGGCACGCCGCGCTTCATCCGTGAGGCGAAGGGGCCGTGGCTGACGGATGTCGACGGCAACCGTTACGTCGACCTCATCTGCTCGTGGGGGCCGATGATCCTCGGCCACGCCGACCCGCGCGTCATGGACGCGGTGCAGCAGGCCGCGTCGCGCGGGTTCAGCTTCGGCACGCCGAGCGAGAACGAGGTGGCGCTCGCCACCGAGATCGTCAGCCGCGTCGAGCCGGTCGAGCAGGTACGCCTCGTCTCCTCCGGCACCGAGGCCACGATGTCGGCCATCCGTCTCGCCCGCGGCGCGACGCAGCGCAGCAAGATCGTCAAGTTCGCAGGGTGCTACCACGGCCACGTCGACGCGCTGCTCGCCTCCGCCGGCTCCGGCCTCGCGACGTTCGCCCTGCCCGACTCGGCCGGCGTCCCCGCCTCGAGTGCGGGAGAGACGATCGTGCTGCCGTACAACGACGTCGACGCGCTCGACGCGGCCTTCGCCGAGCACGGTGACAAGGTCGCCGCCGTCATCACCGAGGCCTCGCCGGGCAACATGGGCGTCGTGCCGCCGGCGCCCGGTTTCACGAAGGCGCTGCGCGACATCACCACGAAGCACGGAGCTCTGCTCATCTCCGACGAGGTGATGACGGGCTTCCGCTGCTCCGCGGCCGGCTGGTTCGGTCACGAGGGCCAGCAGGGTGAGACGGCGCCAGATCTGTTCACGTTCGGCAAGGTCATGGGCGGCGGCTTCCCGGCTGCCGCGTTCGGTGGGCGTCGCGACCTCATGGAGCTGCTCGCACCCGACGGCCCCGTCTACCAGGCGGGCACCCTCGCCGGTAACCCGATCGCGACGGCCGCCGGCCTCGCGACGCTGCAGGCCTGCACGCCGGAGGTCTACGCGCACCTCGACCGCGTCGCACACACGATCGCCGATGCGGCCTCGAGCGAGCTGACGAAGGCCGGCGTCCCGCACCAGGTGCAGTGGGCGAGTTCGATGTTCTCGATCTTCTTCACCGACGAGGCCGTGACGAACTACGACGGCGCCAAGAAACAGGACATTTATGCCTTCGCCCGCTTCTTCGACGCGATGCTCGCCCAGGGCGTGCACCTGCCGCCGTCGTCGTTCGAGGCCTGGTTCGTCTCCGCGAGCCACGACGACGAGGCCGTCGCGCACATCGTCGAAGCGCTGCCGACCGCGGCGCGCGCCGCGGCGTCCACAGACTCGGCTGCGACACTGTGAGCATGTCCGAGCACGCCACCTCCGATCCGTCGCGGACGCCGCAGCCGTCGCCCGCCCCCGTCAGCGAGCCGCGGGTGCCCGTCACGACGCTCGTGCACCTCGTGCGCCACGGCGAGGTCCACAACCCCGAGAAGGTGTTGTACGGGCGCCTCGATGGATACCACCTCTCTGAGCTCGGGCACGAGATGGCCGAGTTGACGAGCCAGTGGTTGGCGCCACGCGACGTCACGCACCTCGTCAGCTCGCCGCTCGAGCGAGCGCAGGAGACGATGGCGCCGATCGCCGACAAGCTCGCTCTGCCCGTCACGCTCGACGAGCGTGTCATCGAGGCAGGCAACGACTTCGAGGGCATGACGGTGGGCTCGAACCCCAAGCAGCTCATGCAGCCGCGCTTCTGGCCGAAGCTCACCAACCCGTTCCGCCCCAGCTGGGGCGAGCCGTACGACGAGATCGCCGCGCGCATGGATGCGGCGATCCGTGATGCTCGTGATGCGGCATCCGGGCACGAGGCCGTCATCGTCAGCCACCAGCTGCCGGTGTGGACGGCGCGTCGTTTCGCCGAGGGCAAGCGCCTGTGGCACGACCCGCGCTCGCGCGAGTGCACGCTCGCGTCGGTGACGACGATCGAGTTCATCGACGATGAGATCACCGACGTGCGCTACACCGAACCCGCCGGCCGGTTGCTCGCCGCCTCGACGAATGCGGTGGGAGCATGAGCAGCAGCATCACCCGGCGCGCCGCCGCCGTCATCGCTGCCGGTGCCCTGGCGTTCGGTGCGACGGCGTGCGGTGACGGCAAGAACGACGAGATCAGCAAGCAGGCGCAGGACCAGAAGGGCTACGTCGGCGGCGACGGAACCGTCGAGGAGCTTCCCGCAGCCAAGCGCGACAAGCCCGTCACGTTGACTGGCAAGCTGCTCGACGGCACCGACTGGAACGTGGAGCAGGCTCGCGGCAAGGTTGTCGTGCTCAACGTCTGGGGCGCCTGGTGCGGCCCGTGCCAGGCCGAGATGCCGCACCTGCAGAAGGCGTGGCAGTCGTACGAGAAGTCGGGCAAGAACGTCGTGTTCATGGGCATCGACCAGCGTGACTCGAACGCCGTCGCCAGTTCGACCCTGAAGAAGTGGGGCGTCACGTACCCGTCCCTGGCCAATGACGACGGCGCCAACCTGCAGGGCCTGCAGCGCAAGGTCTCCGCGACCCCGACGACGCTCGTGCTCGACGCGCAGGGCCGCATCGCCGCGCGCGTCAGCGGGGCGACGACGGAGACGACGGTGCGCAACATGGTCGACAAGGTGCTGGCGGAGAAGGCTTGATCGCGTTGCTCGCGGCGAGCGACTCGCCGAGACAGATCGTCGCGGACGGCGCGTTGCCGCTCGCGATGTTCTTCGCTGCGCTCGCGGGGCTCGTCTCGTTCGCCTCGCCGTGCGTGCTGCCACTCGTACCAGGCTTCCTCGCCTACGTGACGGGCCTGACCGACGAGAAGCGTCGCACCCGCATCATCCTCGGCGCGTGCCTGTTCGTCCTCGGGTTCTCCGTCGTGTTCGTCGGCCTGCAGGCCGCGCTGTCGTTCTTCGTCGACACCGTCGGCGCCCACGACACGCTGCTGCTACGCGTCGGCGGGGTGTTCGTCATCGTCATGGGCCTGCTGTTCCTCGGCGTGCTCGGCCAGCGCGGATTCAACGTGCGCTGGCGCCCGGCCGCGGGGCTGCTCGGCGCTCCGCTGCTCGGCGCGGTGTTCGCGCTCGGCATGTCGCCGTGCGTCGGGCCGGTCTACGGCGCGATCCTCGCGGCCAACACCGCACTTGGATCGAGCGGCGTCAACGGGCGCGGGTTGCTGCTCACCGCCTGCTACAGCCTGGGCATCGGCATCCCCTTCATTCTCATCGCGGCCGGCTGGAGCCGCGCCGAGCGCGCCTCGAAGTGGTTGCGCGCGCGGCATCGTCCGATCCAGCTCGTCGGCGGCGGCCTCATGATCGCCATCGGCGTGCTCATGGTGACGGGTCTGTGGAACTCGCTCATCGCCGACATCCAGACCCATCTCGTCAATCAGTTCGAACCGGTGATCTAGTGGCCAAGACGTCAGACAACCCCGAACCCGGCGCGTTCCGCGTCGACGACGCTGCTCACGGCGAGGCATCCATGGGCGGTGCGGCGCGCAACGACGTGCCCCGTGACGATGCGGCCGACGCAGACTCGACGAAGACGTCCTCGCGGGACGATCGGGCGACGGTGACGCAGCCGCGTCTCGGGTTCCTCGGCGGCCTGCGCTGGTTCTGGCGGCAGTTGACGAGCATGCGCACGGCGCTGTTCCTCCTGCTGCTCGTCGCGGTCGGGGCCGTGCCGGGCTCGATCTTCCCGCAGCACTCGATCGACGAGCAGCGTGTCACGCAGTACCGCCTCGATCATCCGGATCTGGCGCCGTGGCTCGACCGGCTCGGCATGTTCAACGTCTACAGTTCGCCGTGGTTCGCCGCCATCTACCTTCTGCTGACTGTGTCGCTCGTCGGCTGCATCATCCCGCGCGTCCGGGTGCACTACAAGGCAATGCGACAGGGCCCGCCCGCGATACCCCGCCGCCTCTCACGCCTTCCCGCGCACCGCGAGGTGACGCTCGAGGCGACCCCCGAGCAGGTCATCGCCGCGACGCGTACCGTCCTGCGGCGCAAGCGGTTCGCGCTGCGCAAGGGCACGGGCGAGTTCGAGGTCGCCTCCGAGGGCGGCATGCTGCGCGAGACGGGCAACCTGCTGTTCCACCTCAGCCTCATCGGCATCATCGTCTCGGTCGCGGCCGGGCACGTCTGGGGCTGGCGCGGTGACGTCATCGTCCCCGAGGGCAGCGGTTTTGCCTCGACGCCGTCGCGTTACGACACCCTGAAGCTCGGGCCGTGGGTCGATGCGGAGCAGGACATCCCCGACTGGGCGCTCAAGATGAACACGCTCAAGGTGACGTTCGAGAGCAACGTCGACCCGACGAGCAGCCAGTGGGGTCAACCGCGCGACTTCACCGCCGACGTCGACTACCGGGAGTCGGCGAACAGCGCGTGGAAGAAGGACACGATCAAGGTCAACCACCCGCTGAAGGTGGGAGGCGGCGAGGTGTACCTGCTCGGCAACGGCTACGCCCCGAAGATCACGTTCAAGGACGCGAAGGGCAACGTCCTGTATGACGAATCCACGCCGTTCCTGTCGATCGACAACAAGTACAAGTCGACCGGCGCATTCAAGATCTCGGGCGCCTCACCGAAGCAGATCGGCCTCACCGGCTTCTTCCTGCCGACGGCCTACCTCGACCCGAACCTGGGCCCGAGCTCGGCCTTCCCCGACGCCAAGGCGCCGGCGCTGTACCTCACGGCGTTCACGGGCGACCTGTACCCGAACGGTCGCCCGCAGTCGGTGTTCAGCCTCGACACCGGCACGATGACGCAGCTCAAGGACGAGAAGGGCCAGCCGGTGCGTCTGCAGCTCGCCCTCGGCCAGACGGTGCAGCTGCCGAACAACCTCGGCTCCGTGACGTTCGACGCGGCGCCACGGTGGGCGGGGCTGTCGATTCGTCACGACCCCGGCAAGGGGCCGGCCCTACTGTTCAGCGTCCTCGCACTCGCCGGCCTCGTGCTTTCCCTGACGATCCGTCGTCGGCGCGTGTTCGTCCGCGTCCGTTCCGCTACGGATGGCGACACCGACGCGCGTACAGTGGTTGAGATCGGTGGGCTCGCCAAGGGTGAGGATCCTCGTCTCGCGCTGGCGGTCGACGACATCCTCGAACGCATCAGCCGCGCGGCGGCCCCCACCACGAAGACGACAGGTAAGGCATGATGTCCGCTTTCGCATTCATCGACGAGGCGCACAGCACCCTCGCGCAGAACTCCACGCGCGCCGTGTATGCGGCCGCGCTCGTCCTCACCCTCGCGATGCTCTCGTTCTGCGTCGACCTCGCCCAGGCCCCTGGCCGTCAGGCGCGGGCCGGACGTCGAGGCGCGGCCGATGACGCTGCCGTCGAGAGCGGCGCGGAGAGCGCAGCCGAGGCCGACGAGGCCACGAGCGCCGGCGTGGCAGCGACGTCGACGGCCAGCGTCGGTGGTGCGACGGCGGTGCTCGAACGCACCCGCGAACGTCGTGACCTCGACGGCGACGGCACCCCCGACGTCCCGGCCGACGGTCACAAGCGTCAGTGGGCCGGCACCGGCATGGCGCTGACGTGGCTGGGTGCCGCGTTCCTCATCGCGGGCATCGTCATGCGATCGCTCGCCGTGCACCGCCCGCCGCTGGGCAACATGTACGAGTTCGACCTCGCCGGTACCGCGTTCCTGCTCGTGTGCTTCCTGCTGTGGAGCCTGCGAAAGGACGTGCGCTGGCTTGGCGCGTTCGTCACGCTGCCCGCGACGCTGTTCCTCATCCTCGCGGCGAAGGTGTACTACACCGAGGCGAGCAAGCTCATGCCGTCGCTGCAGTCGTACTGGTTGTCGATCCACGTGACGGTCGCGACGCTGTCCGTCGGCCTGTTCACGATCGGCTTCGTCATCACAGCGCTGTACCTCGCCCAGAAGACGCGCGAGGAGAGGGGCAAGAGCGGCGGTTTCCTGCGCTCGCTGCCCGATTCGGAGACCCTCGACCGCCTCGCCTACGGCGTGCACATCATCGCGTTCCCGCTGTGGATGTTCACCGTCCTGTGCGGCGCCATCTGGGCGCAGGAGGCCTGGGGTCACTACTGGAACTGGGACCCGAAGGAAGTATGGTCGCTCGTCATTTTCATCGTCTACGCGGCGTACCTGCACAGCCGCGTGACGGTCGGGTGGAGCGGACGCAAGGCCGCCGCCGTCGTCCTCGTCGGCTTCGCGTGCATCCTCATCAACTACGGCGTCGTCAACGTGTTCTTCGTCGGCCAGCACTCCTACTCGGGGCTGTGATCGGCTGATGGCACCTGTCGCTCGTTACACCGTTCTGCGCATCCTCGTCTTCTTCGGCTGCGTGTGCCTGGGCTACCTGTGCGGGCTGCGCAGTTTCCTGCTGCTCATCGTCGCGGCGCTCGCGTCGACGGCGATCAGCTTCTTCGCGCTCAACCGCTTCCGTCAGGAGACGGTCGACGTCGTCGAAGATCGCGTCGAGAAGCGTCGTGCCCGTGCGCAGCAGATGCGTGAGGCCGAGGACGTCGAAGAGGACTGATCGACGCTCGATCCGCACCGGGCCCCTGACGGGCCGGGCGTGCTGGTCGCAGACGAATGATGACGAAGGCCGGCCGTCCCCGAGGGGCGGCCGGCCTTCGCGTGTGTTTGAAGTCTTTGTCGTCGTTGCTGCTGTCGTCGTCGGATTGGCAGCGGATGACGGCGTGGTGGGCGCTGCAGCCGTCAGGGCCGTCAGTGCATGAGGTGCGCGGCGTAGAGGCCGCCGCCGAGGAGCAGGCCGTAGAGCAGCTGGTAACGGCCGGTGCCGGCGAGGGCCGGCACGAGGTCGCGGCCCGTGGCGCCGCGCATGACGCGCAGCACCGGCGGGATCGCGGCGATGAGGGCGACGAAGCCCGCCGCAGCGGCGACGTGGAACAGCGTGCACACCGCGACGGCGGCGACGGACACGGCGATGAGCAGGACGTAGAACGTGCGGGTGGCCTTGTCGCCGAGCCGCACGGCGAGGGTGTGCTTGCCGGCTTCGACGTCCGTCGGGATGTCGCGCAGGTTGTTCGTCACGAGGATCGCGCAGGCGATCGCGCCCACGCCGATGCTGCCCGCCCACGCGGACGGCGACAGCGTGTGGGCCTGCGTGTACGTCGTGCCGAGTACCGCGACGAGGCCGAAGAAGACGAAGACGAAGACCTCACCGAGCCCCATGTAGCCGTACGGGCGCTTGCCGCCGGTGTAGAACCAGGCCGCGAGGATGGCGGCGACGCCGACGAGCAGCAGCCACGGCGTGTTCGACAGCGTGACGAGCGCGAGGCCGACGAACGCGGCGATGAAGAAGCATCCGAACGCGGCGAGCTTGACGTTGCCCGGGTTCGCAAGGCCTTGACCGACCAGGCGCACCGGGCCGACGCGGTCCTCGTCGGTGCCGCGGATGCCGTCGGAGTAGTCGTTGGCGTAGTTGACGCCGATCTGGAGGAACAGCGCGACGATGAGCGCGAGCAGCGCATAGCCGGGGTTCGCCTTCTCCATCGCGTAGGCCGCGCCCGTTCCGACGAGGACGGGGGCGATGGCGGCGGGCAGCGTGCGGGGGCGCGCGCCCTCGACCCATTGGTTCAGGGTGGCCATGTGCGGGATGTTCTCCAGGTCGTGTGGGCCGGGGCTCCGGCGATCTAGCGGGGGTCTCGTAGATTGTGCCACTCGGGCGAGCAGGCGATGAGCGCGCGATCGGGCTTGCCGACGCCCGTCAGCGGGATCGTCTCGAGCACGCGAGCCATGGCCGGGACGGCGTACGGCGGCAACGCCTTTCGGCACTCACCCATGAGACGCGCGAGGACGTCATCGGTTGCCTCGCGACGTTCGGTCGTGACGACAGCCACAGCGACGCACTGCCCCCAGCGCTCGTGCGGGCGGGCGACGACGACGACGTCACGGATGCCGTCGACACCGCGGACGACCTCCTCGACGACGCGCGGCCTCACCTTGTACCCGCCGGTGTTGATGACGTCGTCGATGCGCCCCTCGATGTGCAACGCGCCGTCGAAGCGTCCGAGGTCGTCGGTGAGGAACAGCGTCGCCTCGCCGGGTGTCGCCTCGCTGCGTCGGCGCTCTGACAGCCCCGTGGGGGCAGATTCGCGGGACGCGTCGCCGTCGGGAGCGGAGTCGACGGGCGATGAGTCGATCGTGGGCCTGGCGAGAGTGCGTGCGGCGACGAACGTCGCGGCCGATCGTTCGGCGTCGCCGAGGTAGCCACTCGCCAGCGTCGGGCCGGACAGGGCGATGCGACCGAGGCCTTCGTCGTCAGCGTCGAGGACGTGGACGCCGACGCCCGCGAGGGGGACGCCGTCGTAGACGCAGCCGCCGGCCGTCTCGCTCGAGCCGTACGTCGTCACGATGGAGAGCCCGGCGTCGCTGGCGCGCGACTGCAGGTCGGGGGGCGTCGCGGCGCCCCCGACGAGGATGCTGCGGTAGCGCCGAGCCGCCTCGAGAGCGCGCACGCCGACGGGGTCGTCGCGCTCGGCGGCGTCGAGGACGTCACGCAGCTGCGTCGGGACGAGGCTCGTGTGGATGGGGGAGAAGGGCGGCGCGTTGCGGGCGACGAGCGTCGTGGCCCTGGTGAACTGCTCGAGCGACCAGGCGTCCATGACGATCGGTGTCGTGCCCGCGATGAGTGAGCGCACGATGACCTGCGTGCCCGCGATGTGATGCGGCGGCAGCGGAAGCAACCACGTACCCGCGCCGATGCGCTCGTGGGTCGCGGTGGCGCTCGCGATGAGCGCGTCCTTCGTCAGCATCGCGCGCTTCGGGGTGCCGGTGGATCCGCTCGTCGAGACGACGAGCGCGAGGCGTTGGGGCGCGTCGGTGGGGTGACGCGGGACGTCGGGGGCCGGAGTGCCCGCCTCGTAGGGCGCGAGGGCCGGGCCGGTGCCGGCGAGCGCGGCATCGAGGGCCTCGTAGTAGGGCGTGATGTCGGCGCGGTCGACGGCGAACGGCACGAGCTCAGGCATGACGTTCACTGTACGACGCGCCCGGCACAGCCAGGTGAGGTGCCTCGCGCCGGCGGACGTCAGGTGCGGGGTGCGGCCAGGACGGGCAGGATGGGGTCATGACTGAGCGCAAGGTGGCAGTGGTGACGGGTGCGAGCAGCGGGATCGGGCGGGCATCGGCTCGCGCGCTCGCGGCGAGGGGGTACGACGTGGTGTGCGCGGCGCGGCGACTCGACCGGGTGGAGGAGCTCGCCCGGGAGATCGACGGGCGCGCCGTCCAGTGCGACGTGACGAACGTCGACGACGTGAAGAACCTCGCCACTCAGGCGGGCTCGCGCGTCGACGTGCTCGTCGCGAACGCCGGTGGCGCGTTCGGTGCCGAGCCCGTCGCGACCGCGAACCTCGACGACTGGCGCCGCATGTACGACGTCAACGTCATCGGAACCGCGGCGACGATCCAGGCGTTCCTGCCGGCGCTGGAGACGGCAAACGGCGTCATCATCACGATCGGGTCGACGGCCGGCATCGTCAGCTACGAGGGCGGCGCCGGGTACTGCGGTTCGAAGCACGCCGTGCGCGCGCTCATGGGGGCGCTGCGCCTGGAGCTGTTCGACAAGCCGGTGCGCGTCTGCGAGATCGACCCCGGCATGGTCAAGAGTGACGAGTTCGCGCTCGTCCGCTTCGGCGGTGACGCCGACAAGGCCGCGGCCGTGTACCAGGGCGTCGAGGCGCCGCTGACGCAGGACGACATCGCCGACGCCGTCGCGTACATCGCCGAACTGCCGGAGCACGTCAACATCGACCAGATGGTCGTGCGTCCGCGCGCCCAGGCCGCGCAGCACAAGGTGCACCGCACATCCTGACGCTCTCGCCCGCCGGTCCCCAGATGGGGCACGGTGGGTCGAGCGCGGCGCGTGAGCGACGAGCGGCCAGGGCTGGGGATGAGCGATCGCGGCTGGGTGACGACGTTGCCAGGGCCCTCGTCTTCGAGACGCCGGTTCACGGGCTGAGCCCGTCTGGCGACGCGTTGCGGCGCGGCCGTATCGTGGCGCCCGTCAGCAGTGGTGACCGCGGCGCGGTCACTGTCGTGAGAACCCGGGTTTGCGGCGGCCCACAGATGTTCAGGAGCTTCGTTGGCCCCGTCACGGTTTTCCTCATCCAGCGTCATGTCCTCCTCGACGGCCCCGGCCGTCCTCATGGTCATCGGCTCGTGCACATCCCTGCAGTTCGGCGCGAGCCTCGCGACGCAGCTCTTCGGCCCGCTCGGAGCGACGGGCGTGACGACGCTGCGGCTCGGCCTCGCCGCCGTCATGCTGGCGCTCGTGACGCGCCCGAGGGTGCGCACCTGGACGCGTTCGCAGTGGACGGCTGTCGCCGCGCTCGGCCTCGCTCTCGCAGGTATGAACGGGATGTTCTACGAGGCGATCGCGCGCATTCCTCTCGGCCCGGCGGTCGCCATCGAGTTCCTCGGCCCGCTCGGGCTGGCCGCGATCCTGTCGCGCAAGCTCAAGGATTTCGCCTGGATCGTGCTGGCGCTCGTCGGCGTCATGATCCTCGGTTTCGATGACGCAGGTGGTTCGCTCGACCTCGTCGGCGTCGCGTTCGTCCTCGGCGCGGGGTTCTTCTGGGCGCTGTACATCCTCGCGAGTGAACGCGTCGGGGGAGCGGTCGACGGCGCGGGTGGCCTCGCGATGGCGCTCGTCGTCGGCACCGTCGCACTCGTCCCGTTCGGAGCGCAGGGCGCCTGGACAGGGCTGACGGACGTCCATTACCTCGCGCTCGCCATCGGCACCGCGTTCCTCGCCTCCGTCGTCCCGTATGCGCTCGAACTGTCGGCGCTGCGACGGCTGCCGAAGGCCGTGTTTGGGGTGCTGCTCGCCCTCGAACCCGTCATCGCGGCGCTCGCGGGCTGGCTGCTGCTCGATCAGGGCTTCGGTGCGACGCGCACGCTTGCAGTGCTCCTCGTCGTCATCGCCGGCGCGGGGTCGGCCATCACGGCGTCACGGCGTGACGCGACGGCCGGCGTCGCCGCCGAACATGCTCCTGACGAGCTCGCCGCGTCCATCCACGGAGGGTGACGACGCCCGCGACGGCCGGTGCCGGCGGGCATGCTCCTGCCGAGTTCGCCGCCGACCACGAAGACCGGCACTCTGCCACGGCCAGTGGCTAATGTGGACGAAATTCGCGGAGGGGGACGAAAATCGCAGGCGTGCACGAGGCTGCGGGGCCGCTACCGTCGCCCTTCGAGTGGCGCGATGGGTTCGTCACCGCCGCGTCCTAGACTGGCGGCATGACTGAGACCACCCCTGACGAAGCCGTCCGGCAGTCCAAGAACCCCTTCGACCCGAGCGCGTGGACCGCCGTCGAGGGGTTCGAGGATCTCACGGACATCACGTACCACCGCAGTCGCGAACTCGGTTGTGTGCGTGTGGCGTTCGATCGTCCCGAGGTGCTCAACGCCTTTCGTCCGCACACCGTCGACGAGTTGTATCGCGTGCTCGATCACGCGCGCCGCACGCCGGACGTCGGCGTCGTCCTGCTCACCGGCAACGGCCCCGGGCCCGAAGGCACCGGCAGCGCGGGCAAGTGGGCGTTCTGCTCGGGCGGCGACCAGCGCATCCGTGGCCGCTCCGGCTACCAGTACGCGGCCGACCCGACGGGTGACGACTCCGCGAGCGGCGTCGACGAGCTGCGCGTCAAGGCCGAGGGCGGGCGCCTGCACATCCTCGAGGTGCAGCGACTCATCCGTACGATGCCGAAGATCGTCATCTGCCTTGTGCCCGGCTGGGCCGCAGGCGGCGGCCACAGCCTCCACGTCGTGTGCGACATGACGATGGCCTCCCGCGAACACGCGCGCTTCAAGCAGACCGACGCCGACGTCGGCTCGTTCGACGCCGGCTACGGTTCGGCGTACCTCGCGAAGATGGTCGGGCAGAAGTTCGCGCGGGAGATCTTCTTCCTCGGCCGTACCTACACCGCCGACGACATGCACCGCATGGGCGCGGTCAACTTCGTCTGCCCGCATGCCGAGTTGGAGAGCGAAGCCCTGCAGGTGGCGCGGGAGATCATGGCGAAGTCGCCGCAGGCCCAGCGCATGCTGAAGTTCGCGTTCAACCTCACCGACGACGGGCTCATGGGCCAGCAGGTGTTCGCCGGTGAGGCGACGCGCCTCGCGTACATGACGGACGAGGCCGTCGAGGGGCGCGATCAGTTCCTCGAGAAGCGCGAGCCCGACTGGTCGCCGTTCCCCTGGTACTTCTGAGAACCGCCTGAGCCGCCCGCACCGTCTCCTGCTGAGGCCGGCGGCCGGCCCTCTGCGTGCAAATTCACCCGGGTGCATTCCCGCGCACGGTGAGGGCGCGGTCTTCGCGCATGGCGGGCCGGGCGTTTCACACGTGATCTGCGATGAGCGCGCACCCTCGGGGTGCGCGCTCATCGCTTTGGTCCATCGTCCCCCGAGGCAGAGGCAGAGGCAGAGGCAGAGGCAAAGGCAGAGGCCGGCGCCCAGCCCCGCCTGCGCGGCATTTAAACTTCACCAACCGAAAGGTAAAGTAACGCCCATGAGGCAGAGTTCACGTGAGGTCATCCTCGACGCGGCGCTCGCGCTGATGCGGCGTCAGGAGCCGGTCTCGCTCGACACGGTCGCGCACGCGGCCGGGCTGACGAAGCCGGGGCTGATGTACCACTTCAAGACGAAGGAAGCGCTCATGCTCGCGGTCGTCGACCGCGTGGCCGACGACCAGAAGCGCCAACTGGAGAAGCTCCTGGCAGACGTCGACCCCGCGTCGCCGTGGCCGCGCATGACGGCGTACGTCCGGTGGATGATGTCGGGCCAGGTCGACGAGGCGGATCTGGCGATGATGGCCGATCCGCGCCTGCGCGACGTCCTCACGCGCCGCTGGGAAAAGCACTTCGAGCCGTGGGTGGCGCTGCCCGAAGGTCTCGATCCGCAGACGCGGGCACGCCTCGAGGGCGCCCGCTTCATGGCCGACGGCGTGTGGTTCGCCGACGCCAGCGGCGCCCTGCCCCTCGACGACGCGGGCCGCTCCGGCGTGCAGGCACTTGCCGAGCAGCTCCTCGCGCCTCAGGCGCGGCACGAACAGCACGAACAGCCTGGGGCGTCTGGACAGCAGGAGCAGGCCGACGGCACCTCCGGAGTCGACGATGCGGCGGAGGTTCGAGCCTGTGACGACGACGCCCCTCACCACGCGGCGCCGTCACACGAACCCGACACGAAACCCGGCAAGAAGGTCAAGAACGTGAAGGAGGAGAAGGCATGAAGAACTACCTGATGCTCGGATGCGCGGTCGTGTGCGAGGTCATCGGCTCGTCCGCACTGAAGCGAGCGGAGCAGGATGCCACGTGGTTTCTTCTCACGCTCGTGGCCGACCTCGTCGCCTTCGTCCTGCTGGCGTTGCTGTTGCGCCGGGGCATGGCACTCAGCGTCGTCTACGGCATCTGGGGTGCGCTCGGCGTGGCGCTCACGGCATTCGTCGGGACGGTGGTGTTCGGCGAGCCCTTCACGCTGATGATGGGTTGCGGCGTCGCACTCGTCATCGGGGGCGTGATCATGGTCGAGGTCGGCTCCGACTCCCAGGCACCGGCCGAGGACAATTCGAGCGCGACGATGAACGAGGTGCGCGCGTGAGCTACGTCTTCCTCGTCAGTGCGGTCATCAGCGAGGTGATCGGTACGGCCTTCATGCGCGTCGCAGCGCAGGGGCGGGCCCGGTACTACGCCGTGGTCGCGGTCGCTTACACCCTGGCGCTCTACCTGCTCGTTCGCACACTGGGCGAGGGCATGGGCGTCGGCGTCGCATACGGCATCTGGGCCGCCGCGGGCGTCGCGCTGACGGCACTCGTCAGCCGGTTCGTCTTCAAGGAGCCCATCACCCGCGTGATGTGGTGCGGCATGGCTCTCATCGCCGTCGGCGTCGTACTCATCGAGGGCGGCGCGCACGCCTGAGGCCCTCGACGTCGTCGGCCTGGAACCGGTGCCGACGATGAACACGCCGGACGATCCGTGATCGTCCGGCGTGTTCGTCATGTTCTTCGCTGCGTCAGCCCTGCGTCCATGATCGCGTGGCGCCGAAGACAGTCGAGCCGTCGAGGTCCGCGAGCGACATCCCCGCGAACGTCGTCGCCGGGATTCGACCCTGCCGCTTGTATTCGCGGGGGTGCTGCGCGCGAGCGTGGGAGGCGCCGCCTGCGCATGGCCGTCAGGTGGCATGGGGACAGTTCACGTCCCGGGCTGGACGCCCGGGCCCGCATGTGGCGTAAGGGCGGTTCGTGTCCCGGGGCCTGCATCGCGGAAGCTCCTGCGACGATAGGGGGCATGAACGCGCGGCCTCTTGAACTGCCCCTTCCGTCGCTCGATGAGCTGCTCGACGGGTTAGAGGTCGTCTCGATTCCGCTCAACACGCGCTTTCGTGGTGTGGAGCATCGCGAGTGTGCCTATCTTCAGGGGCCTTGTGGTGCAGGAGAATTCGCGCCGTTCCTCGAGTACGGGCCGGCCGAGGCGTCGCGCTGGCTCGCGGCTGCGATCGAGGCGGCGTACCTCGGGTGGCCCGAGCCGGCGCGCGAGACGGTGCCCGTCAACGCGACCGTCCCCGCTGTTCCCGCTGACGTCGTCGCCGGGGTGCTCGCCCGATTCGACGGGTGCCGCACCGCGAAGGTCAAGGTGGCCGAGAGGGGCCAGACCCTTGACGACGACGTCGTCCGCGTCGCCGCCGTCCGTGACGGCCTCGGCGCGGACGCGAAGGTGCGTCTCGACGCGAACGGCGGATGGGATGTCGACCACGCCGTCGCCGCGATCACACGACTGGCTGCGTTCGACCTCGAATATGTCGAACAGCCCGTCATGCCCGTCGAAGATCTGGCGCGCGTGCGGAAGACGCTCGCGCGCAACGGGATCGACGTTCTCATCGCCGCCGACGAGTCGATCCGCAAGGCCGACGACCCGATGCGCGTCGTCAAGCTCGAGGCCGCTGATCTCGCGATCATCAAGGTCGCGCCGCTCGGGGGAGTGCGCGCGGCGCTGCGCATCGCAGACGAGACAGGCCTCCCGATGGTCGTCAGTTCGGCGCTCGATTCGAGCCCCGGAATGGCGGCCGGCGTGGCGCTCGCGGCTGCTCTGCCCGAGCTCGATCACGCGTGCGGCCTCGGCACGATCAACCTGCTCGACGGCGACGTCATCGCCGACCCCCTCGTCCCCCGTGACGGGACGATCGACGTAGCTCGCGCCGCCGCCGCGCGCCACATCGACCCGACGTGCGTCGAGCGTCACCGCGCGAGCCCCGAGCGCCGACAGTGGTGGCGCGAGCGACTGATCGCGAGCTACCAGCACCTGAAGCGCGACGCCTGACCGACGCTCACCACCTGACGGACGCAAACTGCCTGACCGGCGCTGGGCGCGGGTTCGTCATGCCCCGGCCAGAGCTGCGATCCGGCATGGCGGGGTTTCAGCCCTCAGGGGCGCCGCTGGGAGGTGTAATTCCGCATGGTGGGGTTGCAGCTCCCAACCGACAGCCGGCCGGCTCACACGGCCACGCCACCCACGCAGCCAGCGCCACTCACTCAATCGGCGCCACTCACGCGGACAGCGCAGCGCGTCATCAGACGAACGGCCGCAACCGCTCGTGCAGCGCGGCGTCGGCCGTCACGAGCAGCGGCTTGGGTGTCAGTTCGTAGCGCGGGTCGTACGGCGAGCCGTCGGCGTAGGCGGAGACGCCGCCCGCCTCGCGGATGAAGAGCGCGCCGGGCGCGTGGTCCCACGGCTTCGTCGTGACGTACAGGATGTAGTCCGCGCCGCCCGAGGCGATCTGGGGGTAGTCGACCGCGCAGCATACCCACGACAGCCCGAGCGGCGGCAGCCCGTCGAGTGATTCGCCGACGCGCGTCTGACGTGACGTCACGCCCTTCGGGGCATCGCCGACGACGTGCGGCTCGATGCGCACCCCGTCGAGGAAGGCGCCATTGCCCTTCTCCGCGACGTACGCGTGCCCGAGCTGCGGCTGCCACATCCAGCTGCGGACGATGTCGCCGCCGCGCATCTCGGCGACCATGACGCCGTGGTTCGGTGAGCCGTGGACGAAGTTCTTCGTGCCGTCGACGGGGTCGACCGTGAACCAGTGGTCGGCGGATTCGATGCGGTCGAGGATGCTCGGGTCGGCTGCGACGGCTTCTTCGCCGACGATCAGCGCGTCAGGGTAGGCCTTCTGCAGTTCGGCGGTGATGAACACCTCCGCCTCGCGGTCGGCGACGGTGACGAGGTCGCCCGGGTTCTTCTCGGTCACCTCGTGCGAGGCGAGCGCCTCGAAACGGGGGTTGATGTAGGTCTCGGCGGCTTGCTGGAGCAGGGTCAGAACAGCCTGGGTATCCACGCCCTCATCCTAGGGAGTGACGCGACGTCCGACGAACCGCACGCACGAACGGCGCCGCGGCCTGGGCCGGGCGCCGCTCGTCAGCGTTTCTCGATGCGGCAGCGTTGCTCGCTTCGTCAGCGTGGTCGCGACGAGTTTCAGTTGTCAGGGTTGTGGTCGACGATGTCGCCGGCTTCCTTGACGAGCGCCTTGGCGCGCTTGCGGTGCTTGACCCACTCGAAGATCATCGGCAGCACGCTGACGAGGACGACGACCATGATGGCGGCGTCGATGTTCTTGCCGAGGCTCGGGAAGGCGCGGCCGAGGAAGAACCCGGCGAACGTCACGACGAGCACCCACAGCACGGCACCGATGGCCGACCAGGTGAAGAATCGTTTGCGGTCCATGTGGCTCGCGCCCGCGACGACGGTGATGAACGTGCGGACGATGGGCACGAAGCGTCCGATGACGAGGGCCTTGCTGCCGTGCTTGTCGAAGAACGCGTTCGTCTGGTCGAAGTACTTCTTCTTCAGCACCCTGCCGTCGCGTTCGTACAGGGGGGTGCCGACGATCCGCCCGATCTCGTAGCCGACGACGTTGCCCGCGAACGCGGCGACGCACAGAGCCGGCAGCGAGACGTAGAGGGGGATGTCGAAGCCGCTCGTGGCAGACGTCGCGGTGAACATGCCGATCGCGAACAGCAGCGAGTCGCCGGGCAGGATCGGGAACAGGAGCCCGCATTCGATGAAGACGATCGCGAGCGAGATCCAGAAGAACGCGCCGCCGAAGTGGGCGAGCAGGTAGTTCGGATCCATGAACTGAGGGCCGAGGGCATGCATCACGAGGCCGAGCCTACCGGCGGGCGATAAGAAACCGCTGAGACGCGCGGGTGAGGTACGGCGCGTCACCCGGACGATGGTGAACTCGTCGCGCCCGCCTACGCTGACGGCCATGGCAGACGTGGACGGGGCGAAACAGATCGACGACGGCGACGCACAACACCGCCGTGCTGACGCTGGGGGCACGGACGAGGTCGGCGTCGGACCGTGGCAGGGCGCCTGGCCGAGCACACCCGACGGCTCGCTCGACCCGCGCTACGACCCCGAGCTGCTCGAGCACGGCGACCGCCGCAACGTCGAGGATCGTTTCCGCTACTGGCGGCACGACGCCATCGTCGAAGAGCTCGACACGGCGCGTCATGCGTTTCACGTCGCCGTCGAGAACTGGGAGCACGACTTCAACATCGGCTCCGTCATCCGCACGGCGAACGCGTTCAACGCCAAGGCTTTTCACATCGTCGGACGGCGGCGCTGGAACCGTCGCGGCGCGATGGTGACCGACCGCTACCAGCACGAGTTCCACCACCCCACGGTCGACGACCTGCTCGCCTGGGCCGCCACGGCCGGGCCCGTCGACGCCGCCGGCCACCCCACGCGCCTGCCCGTCATCGCCATCGACAACGTGGCGGGCAGCGTCCCGCTCGAGGCGTTCGACCTGCCCGAGCACTGCGTCCTGCTCTTCGGCCAGGAGGGCCCGGGTGTGAGCGCCGACGCGCTCGAACGCGCCGACGCCGTCCTCGACATCGCCCAGTTCGGTTCGACGCGCTCGATCAACGCGGGCGCCGCGGCCGCCGTCACGATGCACGCGTGGATCCGACGGCACGTGTTCGGCCAGCGTGTCGACGGCGACGCCCATGGGAGCGCAATCGGAAGCAACCACGCGGACGCCGGCGACGCCCACCCCCGCGCCTGACGCGGCCGGAACTCGGGCGAAGCAAACTCCCGCCGCCCGCCCCGTTGCGCGACGCCCCGTGCGAGGATGGAGGCAGCGGGCCAGCCGCTCACGAAGTGCGCCCGAAACGCGTCATTGTTGTGCCAACACGAGAGGTGATGACATGCCCATCGCAACCCCCGAGATCTACCGCGAGATGCTCGATCGCGCGAAGAAGGAGGGCTTCGCGTACCCGGCCATCAACGTGTCGTCGTCGCAGACGCTGAACGCCGCCATCCGTGGCTTCGCCGAGGCCGGTTCGGACGGCATCATCCAGGTCTCCACCGGTGGCGCCGAGTACTTCTCGGGCCCGACGCAGAAGAACATGGTCGCGGGCGCGCTCGCCATGGCCGCGTTCGCTCGTGAGGTCGCCAAGCAGTACGACGTCAACATCGCCCTGCACACCGACCACTGCCCGAAGGACAAGCTCGACGGTTTCGTCCGTCCGTTGCTCGAGGCGTCGATCGAGAACGTCAAGAACGGTGGCGAGCCGTTCTTCCAGTCGCACATGTGGGACGGTTCGGCCGTGCCGCTCGAAGAGAACCTCGAGATCGCCCAGGAGCTTCTCGCCAAGTGCAAAGAGGCGAACATCATCCTCGAGATCGAGGTCGGTGTCGTCGGCGGTGAAGAGGACGGCGTCGCCAACGAGATCAACGAGCAGTTGTACTCGACGCCGGAGGACGCCATCGCGACCGCCCAGGCGCTCGGCGCGGGCACTGACGTGTACTACATGACGGCCCTGACGTTCGGCAACGTGCACGGCGTCTACAAGCCGGGCAACGTCAAGCTGCGCCCGTCCGTCCTCAAGGACGCGCAGGACGCTGTCAAGGCGAAGTTCTCCGAGGCGGAGGACAAGCCGTTCCACCTCGTCTTCCACGGCGGTTCGGGCAGCTCGCCCGAGGAGATCGCCGAGGCCGTCTCGTACGGCGTCGTCAAGATGAACGTCGACACCGACACGCAGTACGCATTCACGCGTCCCGTCGCCGGTTGGATGCTCGGCAACTACGAGGGCGTCCTCAAGATCGACGGTGAGGTCGGCAACAAGAAGCTGTACGACCCGCGTGCCTGGGGCAAGGCCGCCGAGGAGGGCATGGCGAAGCGTGTCGTCCAGGCCTGCAACGAGCTCGGTTCGGCCGGCAAGAGCAAGGCCGCCAAGAAGGCCTGATCGCCTGACCCGCCGCTGAGGAACGGCCCGCCCCGAATGATCGGGGTGGGCCGTTCGCGTGTCAGGTATCAGACGTTGTCGCCGCCCGTGTCCTGCTGCGGGCCACCGGTTTCGGTGCCGGTGTCGCCGGCGTCGGACCACACCCACGACGCGACGGCGGGGAGGTCCTCACCGTTCTCGTAGGCGTAGGCGCGTGCCTCGAGGCGCAGATCCTGCATCTCCTGACGCAGCCCCGCGCAGCGTGCACCGAGGCCGGGTACACGGTCGAGGACGTCGATGACGAGGTGGAAGCGGTCGAGGTCGTTGCGCATCACCATGTCGAACGGCGTCGTCGTCGTGCCCTCCTCGATGAACCCGCGCACGTGCAGGTTGCTGTGGCCGCTCCGGCCGTAGGTGAGGCGGTGGATGAGCCACGGGTAGCCGTGGTAGGCGAACACGATGGGCTTGTCGGGCGTAAAGATCGTGTCGAACTCGCGGTCGCTCAGGCCGTGCGGGTGCTCCTTCTCGGCCTGCAGGCGCATGAGGTCGACGACGTTGACGACGCGCACCTTCAGCCCCGGCACGCGTTCGCGCAGGATCTTCGCCGCGGCGAGCACCTCGATCGTCGGGATGTCGCCCGCGCAGGCGAGCACGACGTCGGGCTCCTCGCCGGCGACCTCGGTGCCGGCCCATTCCCAGATGCCCAGGCCGCGCGCGCAGTGCCGGACGGCCTCGTCCATCGTGAGCCAGACGGGGTTGGGCTGCTTGCCTGCGACGACGACGTTGACGTATTGCTCGGTGCGCAGGACGTGGTCGAACGTCGACAGCAGCGTGTTCGCGTCGGCCGGCAGGTAGACGCGGATGACGTCGCTCTTCTTGTTGACGACGTGGTCGATGAAACCGGGGTCCTGGTGGCTGAATCCGTTGTGATCCTGACGCCACACGTGCGAGCTCAGCAGGTAGTTGAGCGACGAGATGGGTCGACGCCAGCCGATCTCGTTCGTCACCTTGAGCCACTTGGCGTGCTGGTTGAACATCGAGTCGACGATGTGGATGAACGCCTCGTAGCTCGACATGAGCCCGTGGCGGCCGGTGAGCAGGTATCCCTCGAGCCAGCCCTGGCACTGGTGTTCCGACAGCATCTCCATGACCTGCCCGACGCGGCCCATCGGGTCTTCGGCGTCGTTGGGCTCGTACGCGCCCATCCACTGCTTGTTCGTCGTCTCGTAGACGGCCTGCAGCCGGTTCGACGCGGTCTCGTCCGGACCGAAGATGCGGAAGTTCTCAGGGTTCGCGGCTGCGACGGCGCGCAACCACTCGCCGAGCACCCGCGTCGACTCGGCGACCGAGGTGCCGCGCTCGTCGTCGCGGCCCGCGTCGACGGCGAAGTCGCGGAAGTCGGGCAGTTCGAGGGCGATGCGCAGTTCGCCACCGTTGGCGTAGGGCGTCGCGCCCATGCGCAGCTCGCCGTCGGGGGCGAGGGCCATGATGTCGTCGGCTGGGCGGCCGGCCTCGTCGAACAGCTCGTCGGGGCGGTAGCTGCGCAGCCACGCGTCGAGGTCGTGGAGGTGTTCGTCGGTGTCGCGGGCGTTGGCGAGCGGCACCTGGTGGCTGCGCCAGTGACCCTCGGCGACCTTGCCGTCGATCGTTTTCGGGCCCGTCCAACCCTTCGGCGTGCGGAAGACGATCATCGGCCAGTGCGGACGCTCGGCGTTCTCGGCACCCGCTTCGGCGGCCTCGGCCTTGATGCGGGCGATGTGGTCGAACACCTCGTCGAGCAGCGTCGCGAAACGGCGGTGGATCGAGATCGGATCCTCGTCGTCGAAGCCCGCCTCGAACACGTACGGCGTGTGGCCATAGCCGCGCATGAGGGCATCGAGCTCCTCGTCGCTGATGCGGGCGAGCACCGTCGGATTCGCGATCTTGTAGCCGTTGAGGTGCAGCACGGGCAGGACGACGCCGTCGGTGACAGGGTTGACGAACTTGTTCGAGTGCCACGACGTCGCGAGCGGCCCCGTCTCCGCCTCGCCGTCACCGATGACGGTGAACGCGAGCAGTTCGGGGTTGTCGAAGACGGCCCCGTAGGCGTGGCTGAGGGCGTAACCCAGCTCTCCGCCCTCGTGGATCGAGCCGGGCGTCTCGGGTGCCGCGTGCGACGGGATGCCGCCGGGGAAGCTGAACTGCTTCACGAGCCGGCGCAGGCCCGCCTCGTCGAGCCCGACGTTCGGGTAGATCTGCGAGTACGTGCCCTCGAGGTAGGTGTTGGCGACCATGCCGGGGCCGCCGTGGCCGGGGCCGGTGACGTAGATGGTCGGCTGAGAGCGCTCGGCGATGACGCGGTTGAGGTGGGCGTAGAGGAAGTTGAGCCCGGGCGTGGTACCCCAGTGCCCGAGCAGGCGATGCTTGACGTTGTCGCGCGTCAGCGGCTCGCGCAGCAGGGGGTTGTCAAGCAGGTAGATCTGCCCGACCGACAGGTAGTTGGCGGCGCGCCACCAGCGGTGGATCGTCTCGAGAGTCGCGTCGGTGAGCTCGGTTCCGGGGGAGGGCTGCCAGGGGGTCGCGGTGCTGACGTGGAAGGTCATGCCTCCATTCTCGTCGTGCGGCACGAGCGATGAAAGGGGCTGGGACGTTGGTCCTGACGCTCGGTGGAGTCGGTCGGCGGCGTGAGGTGTGTGACGTGGGTGTTGCCGGCCCGCCGCGGCGGGGTTGTCGGGTGTCGATGCTTGAATGGCGGCATGGACAACCTTCTTGCCATTCCGGAGACCAAGCTCGACGTCGACCCCGCAGCCGAGAAGCTCGACCTCGGCGTCCACGCCCGCGACGTGGCCCGCATGTACCCGGCGAGTTCGCTCGTGTGGGCGACGCTCGCCGAGGACGCGCTGGGTGACGGCGAAGCTGTCGAGGCGTACGCCTACGCGCGCACCGGCTACCACCGCGGCCTCGATTCCCTGCGCCGCGCCGGGTGGAAGGGCCAGGGGCCCGTTCCGTGGGAGCACGAGCCGAACCGCGGTTTCCTGCGCGCACTCGCCGCGCTGAGCAAGGCCGCCGGCGAGATCGGTGAGGTCGACGAGCAGCGACGCTGCGCCGACTTCCTGCGCGACTCCTCGGCCACCGCGGCGCGTGAGTTGGGCGTCTGAGACGCGCTCGAGCGCCGCGTCCGAAAATGATGTCAGCGTGAGGGAACCGATCTCCTGATCGCGGCGTCTCAGATGTGACGATGCCCGATCAGGGAGCGCTCGCACCCGGTGCGTCGAATCGTCGTGCCTCTCGGGGCGCGGCTGTCGACGCCCGGTATCTCTGGGGGGATGAGCGAACGGGGAGCTCGGGCGTCGTCCGCCGCCTGGAACAGGGCGGGCGCGACGGGGGTGTGGCCGGGAGGGGCCACACCCCCGTCGCATGTCATCTGGCGGCCACGGCGCGTTAGCCTGACGGCGTGAATCCTCTCGCCGTCCTCCGCATCGACGACCTCGCCGAACAGCTCTACCGCCAGGTGCTGCGTGACCAGGCGCGACCGTTCGGTGTGTACGCCTCGCGGCTCAACACGCCCGTCGGTGACGTCGAGGCAGCGGCTGAACAGTTGCGCGCGCTGCGTCTCGTGCGCATCACCGAGGACGGTCGCCCCTCCGCCGATCATCCGCGCGCCGGGCTCGAACGCGTCCTGTCGGCCGAGGAGGCGCGCCTCGCCGAGCGACGCCGCGACCTCGCCCGCCTGCGCGACGCCATCGATGGTTTCGCAGGCGACCACCGTGCGGGCCAGGAGCAGGCCGACCCCGCCGAGGCGGGTCGCGAGTACGTCGAGATCGACGGGCTCGGTGACGTCATGGAGCACCTGGCGGCATCGACCTCGGGCCCGATCCGGTTCACGCACACCGACGCGCTCGCCGTCAGCGCCGGGGAGCAGCCGGTGCTCGCGCGCCTCGTCGCCGACGGGCGCCTGCTGCGTGGCCTGCACGAGTTCGACGCCGCGAGCACGCGCAGCCTCGACGTCGTCGAGTGGGCGAACCTGGGCGAGGAGCAGCGCCTCGCGACGCACATCCCGAACGAGTTCGTCTGCTACGGAACGGATGCCGTCATCGCCAACACCGATTGGGGCGGCGAGGGTGGGCGGTACGTCGTGCTGCGCGACGCCGTCGTCGTGCGCGCGTTCGTCGAACTCTTCGATCGGATGTGGGCGGCGGCCTCCGGCGTCGACGACGGCGCGGAACCGACGTCGGAGCGTCTCGTCGAGCTCATGCAGGCCGGGTTGAAGGACGAGGCGATCGCGCGGGCGCTCGGCGTCAGCCTGCGGACGGTGCGACGCCGCGTCGCGGCGCTCATGGAGGAGTGCGGCGTCGAGACGCGCTTCCAGCTCGCGGTGAAGCTCACCGAACGTGGCCTCACCGGCTTCGAGGGCTGACCAGGCACTCGATGAGGGGCGCCCCGGGGCGCCCGGCGGGCGGCGCGTCGGCTCGCCTGCTGACGACGACGGCGACGGATGCGTGCCAGCGGGTAACCTTGGGCGGTAAGAGTTGACGCCCGGTTCGTCGCTCGAGGCCGCCGCGCGCCGGGGGTCGAGCGTGGCGGGGGAGCGGCGTCAGCCCACCAGCTACGCAAAGGCAGTTGATACCGATGCCGGCAATCGTTCTCGTCGGCGCCCAGTGGGGCGACGAAGGCAAGGGCAAGGCCACCGACCTTCTCGGAAGCCGAATCGACTACGTCGTGAAGTTCAACGGCGGCAACAACGCCGGGCACACGGTCGTCATCGACGGTGAGAAGTACGCGCTGCACCTGTTGCCGTCGGGCATCCTGACGCCGGGTGTCACGCCCGTCATCGCGAACGGTGTCGTCGTCGACCTCGGCGTGCTGTTCGAGGAGATCGACGCCCTCGAGGCGCGTGGTCTCGACACGAGCAAGCTCGCCATCTCGTCGAACGCGCACCTCATCCCGCGCTACAACAAGGTGATCGACCAGGTCTCCGAGCGCTTCCTCGGCAACCGCAAGATCGGCACGACCGGGCGCGGCATCGGCCCGACGTACGCCGACAAGATGAACCGCATCGGCATCCGCGTGCAGGACCTGTTCGACGAGTCGATCCTGCGGCAGAAGGTCGAGGCGGCGCTCGAGACGAAGAACCAGCTGCTGGTGAAGACGTACAACCGTCGCGCGATCGAGGTCGACGAGGTCGTCGAGGATCTGCTGCAGTACGTCGAGCGGCTGCGCCCGATGGTGAAGGACACGTCGCTGCTGCTGAGCAAGGCGCTCGACGCCGACGAGGTCGTGCTGTGCGAGGCCGGTCAGGCGACGCTGCTCGACGTCGACCACGGCACCTACCCGTACGTGACGAGTTCGAACGCGATCTCGGCGGGCGCCCGCACCGGTGCAGGCG
>NZ_LSJT01000071.1:0-15395 GCF_001556795.1 Dermacoccus sp. CCH2-D9 | reverse complement strand
GTGAGACGGGCCCGCCAGGGCCCGGCCACAAGACGCGCCAGAGAGAATCAAGCCGGAGCACTCCCGCTACTGACGCGCGCTTGCGCGCGGTCAGTAGCGGTAGTGCTCCGGCTTGTACGGGCCGGCAACGTCCACGCCGATGTATTCGGCTTGGTCCTTGCGCAGTTCGGTGAGTTCGACGCCGAGGGCGTTGAGGTGGGCGCGGGCGACCTTTTCGTCGAGGTGCTTGGGGAGCGTCTTGACGAGGGGTTTGCCGTTGTCGGTGTAGGCGTTGCCGTTGGTCCACAGTTCGATCTGGGCGATCGTCTGGTTGGCGAACGAGTTGGACATGACGAAGCTGGGGTGGCCGGTGGCGTTGCCGAGGTTCATGAGGCGGCCTTCGGACAGCACGATGATGGAGCGTTCGTCGTCGGTGCCCTTGTCGAACGTCCATTCATGGACCTGCGGCTTGATCTCGACCTTTTCGATGCCGGGGATCTTGGCGAGGCCGGCCATGTCGATCTCGTTGTCAAAGTGGCCGATGTTGGACACGATGGCCTTGTTCTTCATGCGTGCCATGTGGTCGGCGGTGATGATGTCGAAGTTGCCAGTCGTCGTGACGAAGATGTCGCCGTACTCGCAGGCCTTGTCCATCGTCGTCACCTGGAAGCCTTCCATCGCGGCCTGGAGCGCGCAGATGGGGTCGATCTCGGTGATGACGACGCGGGCGCCCTGTCCGGCGAGGGCGGCGGCGACGCCCTTGCCCACGTCACCGTAGCCGGCGACGACGGCAACCTTGCCGCCGATGAGGACGTCGGTGGCGCGGTTGAGGCCGTCGATGACGGAGTGGCGGGTGCCGTACTTGTTGTCGAACTTCGACTTCGTCACGGAGTCGTTGACGTTGATTGCCGGGAACAGCAGTTCTCCCGCGCGCGCGAGTTCGTAGAGGCGGTGCACGCCGGTGGTCGTCTCCTCGGTGACGCCCTTGATGCGCTCGCCGACCTTCGTCCACTTCTGCGGGTCGTCGGCCATCGTGGAGCGCACGAGGGCCTTGAAGACGCTGAACTCCTCGGAGTCGGCTTCGGTGGTGGGCGGCACCTGGCCGGCCTTCTCCCACTCGGTGCCCTTGTGCACGAGCATCGTGGCGTCACCGCCGTCGTCGAGGATCATGTTGGGGGCGTCGTCACCGGACCAGGTGAGAATCTCGTTCGTGCAGGCCCAGTACTCCTCGAGGCTCTCGCCCTTCCAGGCGAACACGGGGACGCCCTTCGGGTCCTCGGGCGTGCCGTCGGGGCCGACGACGACGGCAGCGGCCGCGGCGTCGTCCGTCGAGTAGATGTTGCAGCTCGCCCAGCGGACCTCGGCGCCGAGCGCCGTCAGAGTCTCGATCAGGACGGCCGTCTGGACGGTCATGTGCAGCGAGCCGGCGATCTTGGCGCCGGCGAGCGGCTGCGACTCGGCGTATTCCTCGCGCAGGCTCATGAGGCCGGGCATCTCGTGCTCGGCGAGGCGCAGCTGGTGGCGGCCGGCTTCGGCGAGGCTGATGTCGCGGATCTTGTAGTCGAAGGACATGGGGATGTCGTTCCCTTCGGTTGTCGAATGACGTTCTCGATCAGGCGTCGCCGGCGCGCCCCTCTGGGCTGCTTCGCGCATGGGTCATCACCCACGCCGAACGCGTGCTCGTCAGTCTATCCGCCATCACTGACAGGCCGCCGGGGGCGCCGCATCGCTCAGTGCGCGGCGGCCTGGTCGCCGCTGCGGCGGGCGAGCGCGGGCGTCACGAGGGCGACGAGGACGAGACCGACGAGGACGCCGACGATGGCGCTGATGAGGGTGTTCGTCAGCCAGGCGAGCACTCCCCCGAGCGCTCCGGTGGCGTCGGCCACGGCGTGCTCGACGTGGTGGACGGCGTCGTACGGCGCGTGCCAGCCCAGTTCGGCGGAGTTCGCCAGCAGGATGTGCCCACCGACCCACAGCATCGCCACGACGCCCAGCGTCGACAGGAACGACATCACCTTGGGCATCGCCGTCACGAGTCCACGGCCGAGCTTCTCGTTCTTGCCCGACTCGACGAGGTGCAGGCCCACGTCGTCCATCTTGACGATCAGTGCGACGACGCCATAGACGAGCGCGGTGATGAGGAACGCGACGACGATGAGGACGATGGTGCGGGTGAGGAACGGTTCGTGATCGACGGTCTGCAGCGAGATGACCATGATCTCGGTCGACAGGATGAGGTCGGTGCGGACGGCCTCGGCGATGACCTTGTTCTCGTCGACGGACTCGGTGGCGACGTCCTCGGCCAGGTGCTCGGCCGGGGTCTCCTCGCGGTGGGCGCGGCGGTGCGCGAGGGCGTGACGGATCTTCTCCGCGCCCTCGTAGGACAGGTAGAGGCCACCGAGGATGAGCAGGATCGTCACCGCGATGGGCAAGAACTGTGACAGCACGAGGATGACGGGCAGGATGATGAGCAGCTTGTTGCGGATCGAGCCCTTCGCGATCTTCGCGATGATCGGCAGCTCGCGTTCCGCGGCGAGACCCTGCACGTAGCGCGGCGTCACGGCCGTGTCGTCGACGACGACGCCCACGGCCTGCGTGCTCGCCTTGCCGGCAGCGGCGGCGACGTCGTCGACGGACGCCGCAGCCATGCGCGCGAGCGCGGCAACGTCGTCGAGCAGTGCGAACAGTCCGCCCGCCATCAGCGCACCTGCGCGCTTCGGTGCGACGGCGGCATGGCGTCAGGCCTCGGGTGCGGAGCGGCGGGCATCATGCGCACAGCCTAGAGAAACCTGGGAGGCTCACGAAATACGCTGAGGGAAGCTATCGACTCCGAGCTTCAGCCCTCGATGCGCGTCGCACCGTGCTGGGTGGAGCCGCCGTCGTTCACCCGCTCGTCGGGCAGGTCGGTGTGCACCGCGGACGAGCGGTGCCCGATACGGCTGCCGACGCGCCCGAGGTCGATGTCGGGTTCGAGGTACATGAGCAACTTCATGTCGGGCTTCGCGGCACGTGCCGCCTGTTCAGCCATGTCGATGGCGTGGGCGATCTCCTCACCCGTGTCGCTCTTGTCGACGGCGAACTTGACGGCGACGAGCAACTCCTCGGGGCCGAGGTGGCTCGTCTTCATGTGGATGACGCGGTTCACGCCGTCCGCCGACTCGATGGCACGTCGGATGTCGCGCACCGTCTCGGGGGTCGCCGCCTCGCCGAGGAGCATGGACTTCGTCTCACGGAACAGGAAGATCGCGACGAGGATGAGCAGGATGCCGATGAGGCCGGCGCCCACGGCGTCCCAGATGCCGTTCTGCGTGACGAGGGCGAGCGAGATGCCGACGAGGGCGAAGACGAGACCGGTGACGGCCGCCGAGTCCTCGCACAGGAGCACGGGCAACTCGGGGCTCTTCGCCGACTTGAGGAACTGCCCCCAGCTCTGTTCGCCCTTCTGCTCGCGTGCCTCCTTGGCCGCCGTCATGAGGGAACGGCCCTCCATGAGGATCGCCAGCACGAGCACGACGATCGGCACCCACCACCAGGCCTCGTCCGTCGACGGCTGCTTCGCGCCGGGCTCGCGCATCTGATGGAACTTCTCGTACGCCTCGAACAGCGAGAACAGGCCACCGAGGGAGAACACGATGATGCTGACGACGAAGCCCGCAAGGTAACGCTCACGCCCGTAACCGAACGGGTGATCCTCGTCCGCGTCCTTCTGGGCCTTCTTGCCGCCGATGAGCAGGAGGATCTGGTTGCCCGAATCGGCGGCGGAGTGGATGCCCTCGGCGAGCATCGAACTCATGCCGGTGAGCAACCACGCGATGATCTTCGTGACGGCGATGCCCAGATTGGCGGCCAGCGCGGCGAAGATCGCCGTGTTGTTGCCGCTGTGCCCGCCCGATCCGGTTTCCTTCTCGTCACTCATGACCCCGAGAATAGGTGGCGCCTCTCGCGCCGCCAACCGCGACGGCGCCGTCACACTCCCTCGATCCAGCGAAGGACCCGCCGTGCCGACTCTGCTCTATCTCAGCGAATCCGACGTCCGGGCAGCGTTCACGGCAGACGTCGCGCACGCCTCGCAGCACGCGGCGTTCACCGCGCTCGGACGAGGAGAGGCGCTGCTGCCCGCACGTCTGCTGCTGCCGGGGCGCGGCGACGACGTCGCGTTCTGCTACGCCGCGCGGGCCGAGGCGAGCGCACCGGCCGTCAGCAAGTTCGGTTCGGTACACGCCGGCAACGTCGACGCGGGGCTGCCCGCGGTGCACGCGCTCGTCACGGTGCTCGACCCGACGACAGGTGTGCCGACGTGCGTCATGGCAGGCACGACGCTGACGACACGCCGCACGGCGGCAGCGAGCGCCGTCGCGATGGAGGCGTTGTGGTCGCCTGACTCGAGCGGGCGCGACGACGTCCGTGTGGCCGACGGCGCAGGTGTCGGTGCCCGGGACGGCACCGGTGTTCATGTCGCGATCGTCGGGAGCGGCGTGCAGGCCGAGGCGCACGCGCACGCGTTGTGCGCCGTCGGCGGTGAGCACACGGTGGGTCGCATCCGGCTCGCGGCGCGCGACCGCGCGAGTGCCGACGAGTTGGTCGCGCGCTGGCATACGACGAGGCCCGAGGGCGCACCCGACATGGAACTCGTCGACACGGTCGAGCAGGCGTGCGCGGACGCCGACGTCATCGCGGTGTGCACGACGTCGACGACGCCCGTGCTCGAGGCGACCTGGGTGCGTGACGGCGCCCTCGTCATCTCCGTGGGCTCGTTCAGCGCCGAGCGATCCGAGGTGCCGAGCGACCTCGTCGCTCAGGCACGCGTCGTCGTCGACGACCGCGAGACGGCACTGGCCGACAACGGGTGCGTCGTCGCGGCCCTCATGGCCGGGGTGCTCGAGACCGGCAGCGTCGAGACGCTCGGCGAGGTGCTCGTGCGCGACGCCGCACATGCCGATGACGATGACGCAGAACGTCACGTCTGGAACGACGACTCCTCGAACAACGGCGCCATGAACCACGGCGCCGCCGACAGCGACGCAGGCGCCCACGGTGAGCGTCGCCCGCGCGTGACGCTCTACGCCTCGGTCGGGATCGGGTTGCAGGACGCTGCCGCGGCCGTCGCGGTACAGGAGGCCGCCCAGCGCGCCGGGGTCGGGACGCCGCTGCCGCTCTGACATCGCTGCCAGGGCTCACTCGCCGTCGCACCCCGGGGTTCATTCGGGGCGCATCCTGGGGCTCAGTCTCGCCGTCGCACCCCGGGGTTCATTCGGGGCGCGTCCTGGGGCTCAGTCGAATTCGAGCCCCAGCAGCGCGTTCTCGAGCACCTCGGTGAGCGCCGGGTGAATCCAGTACTGCCCGCGTGCCATCTCGTCGGCGGTGAGCCCGAACGACATCGCCTGGACTGCAGGCTGGATGACGATCGAGGCCTCCGGGCCGACGAGGTGCACGCCGAGCAGCTTCTTCGTCGCCTTGTCGGCGATGACCTTGCAGATGCTCGTCGTGTCCTCGAGGGCCCAGCCGTAGGCGATGTCGCCGTACTTCTGCACCTTCGTCGTGATGGCGTGCCCGCCCTCGCGCGCCTCGTCCTCCGTCAGCCCGACGGTGGCGACCTGCGGGTGCGTGAAGACCGCCGCCGGCACGACGTCGTGCGGGAACGCGCGCAGGTCGTCGGGGTGGACGAGGTTGTGCGCGACGCAGCGCTCCTCGGCGTTGGCGACGTGCTTGAGCTGGTAGCGCGAGGAGCAGTCGCCGAGTGACCAGACGCCGTCAGCGCCCGTGCGTCCGTACTCGTCGACGACGATGCGCCCGTCGTCGCGCACCTCGACGCGGGTGTTCTCGAGGCCGAGGTCGTCGGTGTTGGGGATGCGGCCCGTGGCGACGAGGAGCATCTCGCCCTCGACGACGCGCCCACCTCTCAGCGTCACGCGGATCGTCCCGTCGCGCTGTTCGATCGACTCCATGACCGCATCACGTTCGAGAGCCCACTGGTCGGTGGCGGCGTGGGTGAGGACGCGGCTGACGTCGTCGTCGGCGTGGCGCAGCACGCGCTTTCCGCGTGCGAGCATCGTCACCTCGACGCCGAGGGACGAGAACACGTGGGCGAACTCGAGGGCGATGTACCCGGCGCCGGCGATGACGAGCGAACGCGGCAACTTCTCGATGCGCATGATCGTGTCGCTCGTCTCGTAGGGCACGCCGCTGTCGGTGACGACGGGCGGGATGTTGGGACGCGCGCCGGTCGCGATGACGATCTGGTCGCCGCTGATCTCCTCGTCGTAGCCCTCGACGCGCAGCGTGCGGTCGCCGGTGAAGCGCGCGTGGCCGCTGAACACGGTCGTGTTGCCGTCGTCGCTGCCGCGCTCGCGGTACGCGCGTCCGCCCGCGGAGATCGCGTCGATGCGCTCGAAGACGCGGTCGCGGATGTCGTCCCAGCGCACCTGATCGACGTGCGCGTCGACGCCGAGGCGCGACGCCTCCCGCGCGCTGCGCGCCACCTCGGCGGCCTGGACGAACATCTTCGTCGGGATGCAGCCGACGTTGAGGCAGGTGCCGCCGAAGACACCCTTCTCGATGACGGCGACGCGCTTGTCGGCGAAGTCGGGCGTCACGAGCGAGTTGCCCGAGCCGGTGCCGATGATGACGAGGTCGAAATGAGCCATGCCCCAACCCTAGGCGCAGGCGGGGACAACCCCGGAACGCCGGGCATTTCTTCTCACGGACCTCTCTGCGCGAGCGAGCCTCCCGAGCCTCGAGGCGTCGAACGATGGGCGTCAGTGCGGGTGGCGCAGGCGCTCCATGAGGACGGCCGCCTGCGTGCGCGATTCGAGGCCGAGTTTCGCGAGCAGGCTGGTGACGTAGTTCTTCACCGTCTTCTCCGCGAGGTGCAGGCGCCCCGCGATCTGACGGTTCGTGTACCCCTGCGTGATGAGGTCGAGCACGCGCTTCTCCTGCTCGGTGAGCGCGGCGAGTTCGGGGCTCTCGAGGGCACCGTCACCGCGCAGGCGCGCGCGGATGACGTCGGCGTCGGCGGTGTCGAGCAGCGACTCCCCCGCCGCGACGCGTTCGATCGTCTCGATGAGGTCGGCGCCGCGCACCTGCTTGAGGACGTACCCACTCGCGCCCGCGAGGATCGCGGCGAGCAGGGCCTCGTCATCGTCGTAGGAGGTGAGGATGAGGCAGCGGATGTTCTCGTCGACGCTGCGCACGGCGCGGCACACCTCCATGCCCGTGCCGTCTGGCAGCCGGCCGTCGAGGATGGCGACGTCGGGGCGCGCCGCCGGGATGCGCCGCGTCGCCTCCTCTGCGCTGCCGCTCTCGCCGACGACCTCGCAGCGCCCCGATGACGCCAGCAACTCGGCCAGGCCGCGACGGACGATCTCGTGGTCGTCGAGCAGATACACGCGCACAGTCATGACCCCATTGTGGCCGCTGCGTTGAGTTCGCGCCGCGCGCTCCCCCAGGATGGGCGCATGACGGACTTGACCCTGGTCTCGTTCCAGCCCGTCAGCCGCGTCGGCGTCACACGCCACCCACGCGATCTCGTCACGATCGCGGAAGATGAAGCCCTCGACCGGCCCGGGCAGCGGCCACCGCACCGGATACCCCGACACCGGCTGCTGCTCGCACAGCAGCCGCACGAGCGCGTCCCGATCACCGTCGTCACGCAGCCGAATGTCGACGCCCATGCACAAAACACGGCGCTGACGCCGCGTCAGCTCAGGAGGTTCCTGCCACATCACCGGCGCGCAGGTGAGGACGAAGGTCCCCGGGCGCTGCGGTGAGGCGCGGGTGAGGATGAAGCATGCCCTCACCGAGCGAACCGACACCGGAGCAGATGCTCGATGCCATGGGACGGACCGGTCGGGCGCACGTCAGCGTCTCGCGGGGTGCTCTTCCGTTCGTCATGCCCTGTGGCGTGCGTGTTACGGGTGGCGACGTCGTCGTCGAGACGGCCCACCCGAGCGTCACACGCGGCGCCCAGCGACGCGACATCGCGGCCGTGCAGGTCGAGGCGCTCATCGACGGAACGTGCTGGTCGATCAGCGTCACCGGCCCGCTCGCCATTCGCTCGACGTCGGATGCACCGCAGCGCGGCGATGTCGTCCTGCCGACGCGGGAGGCTCTGTTCAGCGTCGAGTGCCTATCATCGGCGCATGGTCACCGCGTCGATCCGCTCCTTCGATCCGGTCTTGCCGAACGAGCCTGACGAGGCTCTGCTGGCCGCCGTCATCGAACTGAGCAAGGATCTCGAGCTCAAACCACTGCTGCGCCGATTCGTCGAGACCGCAGCGGAACTCACCGGCGCCCAGTACGGGGCGCTCGGCGTGCTCAACGCCGAGGGGCGCTTCGACGACGTCGTCATCCACGGCATCGACGCCGAGACGGCCGCACTCATCGGCGACGGCCCCCACGGCGAGGGCGTCCTCGGCGCGATCATCGCCCACCCGCACACGCTGCGCGTGCCCGACATCGCCGCGCACGAGGCGAGCGTCGGCTTTCCCGAGCACCACCCGCCGATGTCGTCGTTCCTCGGCTGCCCCGTCGTCATCCGCGGGCAGGTCTACGGCAACATCTACCTGACGAACAAGCGCGACGCCGAGGAGTTCTCCGCCCGCGACGAACGGGTGCTCGAGGCGCTCGCGTCGGCCGCGGCGTCCGCCATCGCGCACGCTCGGACGCTCGCCGAGGCGGGGGCCCGCGAGCGCTGGCACCGCGCGGCGGCCGAGGCCGCGCAGCTCCTCTCGCAACTGCCGCCGGCGCAAGCGTGGCCGCAGGTCGTCGCGCGGTTCGACTCGATCCTCACCGCCAACCACGTCGAACACGTGCCGGGTCACCGCAGCGCAGCGCGCCTCGGCGACCTCGCCGAAGAACTGCTCCTCGCGCCGCGCGCACGATTCTTCACGCACGACGTCGCGGCGCGCCTCGTCGACGAGCGCATGCGCTGCGCGATGGTCGTGCCGCTCGCCAGTGACGGCGAGAACCCGGAGCTGCTGCTGTTCGCCTGGGACCGCCCGACGCTTTCGCTCGACCCCGAACCCATGGAGGCCATCGGGCAGACGATCGCGGACCGACTCTCGGTCGCGACGTTGCTCGCCTACCGGCACGCCGAGGCCGAACGCGTCGCCATCCTCGAAGATCGCGACCGCATCGCGCAGGACCTGCACGACCACGTCATCCAACGCATCTTCGCCGCCGGCATGCGCGTGCAGAGTGCGCTGCCGCGCATCGACGACGAGGTCGCCGTCGAGAAGCTCGACGCCGTCATCACCGACCTCGACGAGACCGTCACCGACGTGCGCCGCGCGATCTTCGACCTGCACACCGGTGGCGCCGCGTTGGCGCTCGCGCACACCGTCGACCAGCTCGCCGCGCAGGCGCAGGACGCCCTCGGATTCGCGCCGAGCGTCAGCGTCAGTGGTGCCTACTGGACGCTCGACGACGCCCTCGTCACCGACCTGCTCGCCGTGATGCGTGAGGCACTGAGCAACGCGGCGCGGCACGCGCACGCGAGCGCCGTGCGGGTCGTGCTCGACGTCGGCGACGAGGTGCTCGTCAAGGTCACCGACGACGGACGCGGCCTGCCCGAGCACCTCGAACGACGCTCGGGGATTGCCCACCTCGTCGCGCGGGCCGAGCGACTCGGCGGCACCTGCGTCATCCGCGCGAGGCGCAGTGGCGGCACGGCCGTCGTGTGGCGCGTGCCGAACCGTCGCGCGGCTGTGACGCCCTGACGGGCTGGGCTCAACCGCAGCGAGACGTCACCCTTCGCGCGAGCGCGGTCGGAGTTCGGGCGCTTCAGGCATGGCGTGACGCCTGACGTACTGGCCGCGGCGGGTCAGTAACCGGCCGCGGCCTGCGGGGCGTCCGCGCCGGTGGCGTCGCCGTCGAGCCCGTCGAGAACCACCCGAGTACCCGAGAGGCCGAGACGGCTGGCACCGGCCGCGATCATCGCGTGGGCGGCGGCAGCGTCGCGGATTCCGCCGCTGGCCTTGACGCCGATGTCGGGGCCGACGGTCTGGCGCATGAGGCGGACGGCGTGCTCGCTCGCACCGCCGGCGGGGTGGAAGCCGGTGGACGTCTTGACGAAGTCCGCGCCCGCCGCGACGGCAGCACGGCAGACGGCGACAATCTCGTCATCGCTCAGTGCTGCGGATTCGATGATGACCTTGAGCACGCGGCCCTCGGTGGCCTCGCGCACGGCCCGCACGTCGGCCTCGACGTCGTCGAAACGCCCGTCCTTCGCGGCGCCCACGTCGATGACCATGTCGACCTCGTCAGCCCCCCGCGCCACGGATTCTGCGGCCTCTGCGGCCTTGACGGCGCTCGTGTGCTTGCCGCTGGGGAACCCGCAGACCGTCGCAACCTTGACGCTCGTCTCCACGGGGAGCATCGACGGCGACACGCAGATCGAGTACGCGCCGAGCGCCTCGGCCTCACGGGCGAGGGCGTCGACGTCCGCGCGCGTCGCCTCCGGCTTGAGCAGGGTGTGGTCGACGATCGACGCGACGTGCGCGCGGTCGAACGGGGAGCCTGATGAGGACGAAGCAGCGGTGTTCATACCACTCAGCCTACCCAGTGACGGGACGGGAGGATGCGCCCGTCGCAGGCCGCACTCCGCCTCGTCGGCCGCGCCTCGGGCACATGGGTCTGACCGCGAGCCCGCGCGCTCGGACGTCAGCGGCCGAGCCGGTCGCGCAGTTCGGTGACGTGACGCGAGACTGCGGGGTCGAGGCCCTGCCCGAGCGCGAGGTACGTCGCAGTGAAGTCGACGCGGTGCATGAGCTGCGCGGCCCGCGCGATGGCCGGGCCGGCGTCGGGATGCATCTCGACGACGACAGCTCCCGCCGCGCGAGCGCTCTCCTGGATGCCGCTCGCGACCCAGGCCAGTGCTCCCACGCCACCGGTGCCGTTGCCGCCCAGCCCACTCGCTCCGCCGGGCGCATCGCTGACGAAGAAGCCATCGGCTCCGTCACGCGCCGCGCCGGACCCGCCCGTCGCGTCCGAGTGCAGCGTGAGGAACCCGAGGCTCGGTTGGCGCGGGGCGTCGAGGAACGGGTCGGCGAAGATGTCGTCCGGCGCGGAGACGGCGCCTTCCCCCGCGCCGGCAGTGAACGGGCCGTCGAGCGTCGCGACGAGGTCGGCCGCGTCGTCGGGCAGCTCACCCCACGTCATCGGCACGCGCGCCGTGCGGGCGAACATCGACGAGGCCCGACGCGCCGCGAGCGCCGCGACAGGGCCGTCGGCGAGGGCGACGGGCACCGTCCCGGCGAGCTGGAGCGCGGCGAGCTTGGCCGGGTTGACGAAGTGCTCCGACGACGGTCGCAGCGTCTCCGATTCGGCATCCAGCATCGCGGCGGCGACGAGCAGGTCGTCGTCGCTGACGTCGACCAGCCCCAACCGACGGGCGCCCATGAGCACGGGGGTGAGCAGCGACCACAGCGAGGTCCGGCTCGAGACCCGCCCGCGGCCGACACCGATGTGCACGCCGCGAGCGCGGGCACAGACGTCGGCGAGCGGCGAGTCGTCGGCACCGACCGTCAGTAGCGACGCGCCCCGCCGTGCCGCCTCCGCAGCGAGTGCGAGCGGCCCCTCAGCGCGCCCGGACAAGGAGACCGCGATGACGAGGTCGAGCGGCCCGACCCAACCGGGCAGCGGCACGTCGCGCCGCGTCATGACGGGCACCGGCGAACTCGGCTGCGCGAGAGTCTGCAACACATCGCCGACGCGCTCCGACCCGCCGAGCGCCCCTACGAGAACCGAACGCGGTCGTTCGTACCCGGCGACGTCGTCGATGCCCGCTTCGCGCGCGAGCGTCAGGGCCTCACGCACCTGCGCGCCCGCCGTGGCGAGCGCACGCAGCGATCCGCGTGAGTCGCAACGTTCGAGGTGGCCGGCGTCGTCGAGCCAGCTCTCGTCGAGATGGGCCATGACTTCTCCTCGGCTCGGGGGTTCGTCTCAGACATTCGGGGCGCGGCGACGCCGCCGTCGTTGCTCACGTCGAGCGTGTTCGCGGGCCGCGCGGTCGATGACCGCGCGCGAGCGTCAGGCGGGCAGCACGCTTGCGTCGTCGGCGAGCAGGACGGGGATGCCGTCGCGTATCGGGTACTGCAGGCGCCCGCCGCGTTCTGCGTCGACCCCGGTGCTGACGAGGACGGGCGCGCCCGAGGCGTCACTCGCGTCCTCCAGCTCGGTGCCGGTGACGGGGCAGCGCAGGATCTCGCGCAGCCACGGGTCGATCGTCAGGGGCCGGCGGCTCTTGTCGTCGTTCACTGAGCTTCTCCTTCGCGGACGGCGGCGAGCGCGGCGTCGCGCACGCGCTCCATGGTGGCGGTGTCGGCGGCCTCGACGTTGAGGCGCAGCAGCGGCTCGGTGTTGGACGCGCGCAGGTTGAGCCACCACATCGGATCGCTCTCCCCCGCGCCCTCGTGGACGAACGTCACGCCGTCGAGCGCGTCCTCGGTGAACTCGCCCTGCGACGCGACCCACGTGCGCACGCGGCCCGTGGCCGCGGCGGCGTCGCTCACCGTCGAGTTGATCTCCCCCGACGCCTCGTAGCGCGCATACGCGGCGACGAGCTGCGACAACGGTGCGTCCCGCTCCCCCAGCGCCGCGAGCACGTGCATCGCGGCGAGCATGCCGGTGTCGGCGAACCAGAAGTCGCGGAAGTAGTAGTGCGCGCTGTGCTCGCCACCGAAGACGGCGTCGTGCTCGGCCATCTGCGCCTTGATGAACGAGTGCCCGACGCGCGTGCGCACCGGCTGTGCGCCGTTCTCGGCGATGACCTCGCCGACGGCGCGGCTCGAGATGAGGTTCGCGACGACCTTGACGTCGGCCGCTGCGGCCCCCCGCGCGACCTCCTTCGCGATCTCGCGCTCCGCGACGAGCGCCGTCACCGCGGACGGCGTGACGGGCTGGCCGCGTTCGTCGATGACGAAGCAGCGGTCGGCATCGCCGTCGAAGGCGAGGCCGATGTCGGCACCGTGCTCGACGACGGCCTGCTGCAGGTCGACGAGGTTGGCCGGCTCGAGCGGGTTGGCCTCGTGGTTGGGGAACGTGCCGTCGAGCTCGAAGTACAGCGGGACGATGTCGAGCGGCAGCTGCGCCAGGCCCGCGTCGGTGCCGAGCACGGCCGGGACGGTGTGGCCGCCCATGCCGTTGCCCGCGTCGACGACGACCTTGAGCGGGCGTCCGCCCGACAGGTCGACGAGACCGCGCAGGAACTCGGCGTACTCGCGCAGCATCTCGCGCTCGGTGACGCTGCCCGCCGGGCCGTCGAACGGCACACCCTGACCGCGATCGAGCGCCCATTGCGCGAGGTCGCGGATCTCGGCGAGACCGGTCTCGAGGGAGACGGGGCGAGCGCCCGCGCGGCACAGCTTGATGCCGTTGTACTGCGCCGGGTTGTGGCTCGCGGTGAACATCGCGCCCGGCAGATCGAGCGCACCGGAGGCGAAGTAGAGCCCGTCAGTCGAGCACAGCCCGATGAGGGTGACGTCGACGCCGTACGCGGCGGCGCCGTCGGCGAACGCGCGCGACAGCTCTGGAGAACTCGGGCGCATGTCGTGCCCGACGACGATGGCGTTCGCGCCCTCGGGGCGCACGACAACCTGCGCGAACGCGGCGCCGAGCTCGCGGGCGACGCGCGGGGAGAGCTGGTCGGGCACGAGGCCACGCACGTCGTAGGCCTTGATGAAGTCGTTGAGCGCGGGTGCAGTCACGACGTTCACTCTACCGGCGCGAGGGCCCTTCCCGACCGTCGAAGGGCCTGTCGAACCGGCCCCCGTCGGCGTCGTCGTCATCGGAAGCGTCAGAGAGCGCGTCCGCGGGCGTCTGACCGGGCAGCACCCGAAGGTGACGGCGGCGCTCCGTCGCCGACAGCAGCGTCGGGTCACTCGCGGCGACGCTGCGCGTCGAACGGCGCGTCGGCTCGGGCTCCCCCGGCGCCGGGCGTACCGCCGCCTGACGCACGGCCTCGGCGAGCGCGACGAGATCGTCGGGCGTCGGCTCGGGCGGCGTCATGTCGACGACGAGGCGGACGATGTCCCACCCGCGCGGCGCGGTGAGGCGCGTCGCGTGGTCGGCGCACAGGTCGTAGGTGTGCGGCTCCGCGTATGTCGCGAGCGGGCCGAGCACGACCGTCGAATCGGCGTAGACGTACGTCAGCGTGGCCACGGCGGGCTGGGAGCAGGCCGATCGGGAACACTGTCGCATCAACGTCACGAGGCACAAGGGTACGCCACGGCGGGCACCACGTTAGGCTCGCCGGGTGACTCCTCGCCCCACCCCACGCGCGCCGCGCGGGGACGCCCCGACGCGGCGCGATCGTCACGGGCGCCGCCATCGTGGGCCGCTCGCGTGGCCGCCCACGCCGTCGATGCTGTCGCGGGCGCGCTCGTTCGACGAGGCGGTGCTGCGCAGCGTCGAACGGCTCGAGGCGCGTTGGGGCGAGAGCCTGGAGCACATCGAGATCGGCGTCGAGGAGGTGCCGCCGTCCGATCCGAGCGCGTGGGAGGACGCCGTGCCGCTCGGGCGCGCCTTCCCAGCCGAGGGCAAGCACCGCGCGCGCATGGTGATTTATCGCCTGCCGATCCAGACGCGCTCCGCCGACCTGTACGAACGCGACCTGCTCGTCGAGCACGTCGTCACCACCCAAATCGCGGCCCTGCTCGGGCGCGAACTCGACGAGGACGACCAATGAGATTGACGCCCACCGCCGCCCCGCTGCTGCCCGCCGACATCCTCGTCGCCGGGCGCGCACCCGTGCTCGTGACGGGCGCGTCGGGGGTGCTCGGGCGCTGCGTCGTCGAGGAGCTGCTCACCTCCTCCATCCCCGTGCGCGCGCTGACGCACCGACGCGACGTCGACCTGCCCGAGGCGGCGGCCGGCATCCCGGCGCGCCTCGAGCACGTCACCGGCGACCTCGGCACCGGCGCCGGGCTCGACGCGGCGCTCGACGGCGTCGAGGCCGTCATCCACTGCGCAGGCAACCCGAAGGACGCGCGCCGCGTCGACGTCGAGGGCACGAGACGCCTCGTCGACGCGCTCGACGCGTGGGCACCGAGCGCGCACCTCGTCCACGTCTCGATCGTCGGCTGCTTCGAGAACCCCTACCCCTACTACCGGGCGAAGGCCGACGCCGAGAACGTCGTCGAGGCCTGGCACGGGCGCGCGAGCATCGTGCGCGCCACCCAGTTCCATCCGTTCGTCGCGCAGCTCGTGCGCGGCGCGGGCGCTCGCGCCCTGGGCGCCGTCGAGGACATCGAGGTGAGCCCCGTCGACCCGCGCTGGGTGGCGACGAAACTCGTCGACGTGGCGTCGCTGCTCACGAGCCTGCCCACGCCGATGGAGCTCGCCGGGCCGGAGACGTTCACCCTCGCCGACATCGCGACGCTCACCGCACACCTCGATCGCCGACGCGCGCCGCGCACGGC
>NZ_LSJT01000070.1:0-49214 GCF_001556795.1 Dermacoccus sp. CCH2-D9 | reverse complement strand
CCGCGTCGCAGTCGACGAACACCCACCGCGCCGCGTCGCAGTCGACGAACACCCAGCGCGCCACCGCGACGCACCAGCGCGTGCATCGCACGCACGCTCGCCAGGCGGTTTCGCAGCACACCCAGGCTCGCCCGGTCGCCCAGACGCCGCGTCACCAGCAGGCACCCGTGCACCGCGCGACGGTGCGTCACGCCACCACGACGCACTCGGCCACGCCGACCTACGCCTCGAGCGCGCAGAAGGCCACGAACACGGCTTCCGCCTCGCGTTCGAACTCCGGAGTCGTCTCCATCGCCGCGGGCCTGACGGGTATCCCCTACGTCTACGGCGGATCGTCGACCTCCGGTGCCGACTGCTCCGGTTACGTCGCGATGGTCTTCGCGAAGGCCGGCATCCAGCTGCCGCACCAGTCGGGCGCCATCAAGGCGATGACGACGCCCGTCAGCGACCCGCGCCCCGGCGACCTCGTCTTCCTGCCGGGCCACGTCGCGATCTATGCCGGCAACGGCATGGTCTACGAGGCGCGCCACCCGGGCACCGTCACCGGCCTGTACCCGGTGCTGTCGGGTTCGACCTACGGTCGCCTCTGATCGATTTGATCGGTCGGCCCGCGCGGCCACCTGAGAAGCGCCCTCCCCGTCATCGTGACGGGGAGGGCGCTTCTTCGTGTGGCGTGTGCTTCGAGCGGGGTCGTGGTGGTCGGCCGTGACGATCCTGCGTCAGTGGTAGTCGCGGCGAATGACGGTGACGGCGAGCGCCAGGCCGAGCAGTGCGAGGCCGACACCGCCGGCGACGAGCAGGGGGCTCGTCGAACTCGAGTCGGATTCGTCGACTGATGCCGCGTCCGAGGGGGCGAGCGACGGGCTGGAGGTGCTGGTCGACGACGCCGAACTGGAACGACTCGACGACGAAGACGACCCGGACGAAGACGAAGACGATTCGAGCGACGAGGTGGCGCTCCTCGAACTGCTGCGCGGTGTCGTCGGTGCCATCGGCGTCGTGGGGGCCAGGGGGGGATGCGGGGCTCGATGCGCCCGTTGATGCGATCGTGGGCGCGAGCGTCGGCTCGTCGCTCGTCGGGGCGGGCGAGGTGCTCTGGCGCGGTGTCCGTGTCGGCTCAGCGGTCGCGGACAACGTCGAAGATGTGGACGGTGCGTCACCGCAGCCGCTGAGGGGCAGCGAGCCAGCGGAGCCGCCGGAGGCCGTCGTCACGAAGATGGCACGGGCCTGCGAGGGTGTGCTGACGCGCACGGTGAGGCTCTGACCGGCGCCGACACTCGTCGCTGCCGGTGTCGCGCCGCCTCCGGCGCCGGTCGTGAATGAGAACGTCTGGGTTTCGGGGGCGGCGTTCGTCAGGGTGACGAGGGCCGAGTATCCGCCGGATGCGCTGCACGTGGCGCTCTGGAACACGGCGCTGCTCACGCCCGCGCCGGTGCTCGGCGAGCCCAACGGTGCGGTGGGGTCGGCGGTTGCCGCTGGCGCGCCGAGCACGATGGCTCCCGCGGCGAGCAGGGCGGCTGCGCCGGCACGAGAGCCGGCACGAAGGCCGGCGTGGGTGCTGGGGGTGAGGCGGTGCATCGTCGGGTGGCTCCCTGGTTCGCTCGTCGCAGGGTGCCTCCCCGCGTCATGTGGATTGTCTCCCATGGCGGGCGCTCGCGCGAGCGCCCTGGGCCCGAGCAGGAGTTCCCGGTCGAAAAAAAGTCTGCGGTGGGGTGCAACCGGCTCAGGATGTCGGGCGTCTGTATGAATGAACGGCGGTCAGCCGTGCGTCGCGCTCGATGCTCAGGGGTGTGCATGCTGGGCGATGCGCGGGCGGGGTCGGCGGAGTCTTGGGGGCTCGATCGGCCCCCGCGCCCGCTTCGTCGCCGCGGGCGCGGTCTGGTTGACTAGGCCCCGTGGTCATCGAGGCGAGCCCGTGGGCGTTCTGGCGCCATCACGCCTGTGAGGTCGTGCTGTTCGCCGTCCTGGCGGCGCCCGTGCTCGCCATTCGCCCGTCGGTCGGCAACATCGTCGCGGTCGTCGTCTTCTTCGTCGCCTATTTCGGTTTCTCGTTCCTCAGTGACATGCGCACGCGCCTGCGCGTCGACGAGGACGGCGTCGAGTATCTCGCCGGTGGGCGTGATCAGGTCTTCATCGCGTGGAACGAGACCGCGCGCATCGTGCCGCGCCGCTTCCGGTGGTGGACGGCCGAGGACGCCATCGTCTTCCTCGACGGGGGCGATCGTCCGTTGCTCGTCGCGGGCATCTCGATGTTCGCGCCCGCCGACCTCGACGCGTTGGAGGGCGCCGCGCGGGCCTATGTTCCGGTCGATTCGCCCGTCATCCTGTCGCCGTTCACGGGCCGGGCCGACGGCGAGCGTCACCCCGAACTCGTGCCGCAGCGCACGTCGGAGCGGTTGCTCGCCTCGTCGATCAGCAGCTTCCTCATCGCCGCCGTCGTCGCGATCGTGCTCCTCACGGTCTTCGAGTGAATCGTCGTGTGAGCTGCGCCCGCAAGCCGTTCAGCCGTTCGCAAGCATCCGACGGTCGGCGATGACGACGATGGCGAGGCACAGCGCGGCCATGATCGCGCCGAACTCGAACATCGCGGGGTAGCTGAACCCGGCGTCCTGCGCGAGCGTCGCCATGATCGCGGGGACGGCGAAGCCGAGATAGGTGACGCAGTAGAACACGGCCGTCAGCCCGGCGAGGTCGCGGGGCCCGGCGATACGTTGGATCTCGAGCAGGCCGCTCACCATCGCGAGGCCGTAGCCGGCGCCCAGGCAGAAGCTGCCGAGGATCGCGGTGGCGATGTTGAGCTCGCGGCTCGCGAGCGCGCCGGCGAGCATGCCGAGGACGAGGACGACGAGCCCCACGCGCACCGCTCGGGTGGTGCCGGGGGAGTCGATGCGGCGCCCGACAGACTGGACGAGGAAGCCGCACGTCAGGCCGACGACGCACAGCAGCGCCGAGAACGCGATCGGCGCCGACGAGACGTGCGACGACATGAGCGCGGGCAGGACGGCGTACGCACACGCGGCGGCGCCGAAGACCCACGGGGCGATCGGCAGCACGACGAACAGGAACCGACGGTGGCCGATGGCGGGGATGCGCAGATCGTCACGCAACGACGACGTCGAGCGCGACGCCGCGTCGACCGTCTCCGGCGTGCGCAGGACGAGCACGGCCGCGATCGCCGTCACGACGATGTTGACGAGGTACGCCAGCTCGTCGGGGTAGGGCGCCCACTGCGCGAGGGGGCCGGCGAACGCGGCGCCGAGGCCGAAGCCGGCCGTCAGCGACATCGACGCACGCTTGGCGCCGGTGCCGTCGGGCGCGTCGTCGTGCGGCGGGCTCGACAGCTCCTTGATCCACGAGGAGCCGACGGCCATGACGAGACCCAGCGCGATGCCCGACAGCACGCGCCCGAGGAACAGCACGGTGACGTTGGCGTGGGCGAATGCGAGGACGGCGCTCGCGAGCATCGCGATGTAGGGCGCGGGGACGAGCAGGCGCCGTCGGCCGTAGCGGTCGGAGAGCGGCCCACCGATGAGCAGCGCGGGGATGATGCCGAGGACGTACGCGAAGAGCAGCACGTTGACCGTCACCTGCGGCAGGTGATGCTGCGTGCGGTACATGACGAGCAGGGGCGTGAACTCGTTGCCGCCCCAGGCGACGGCGAGCATCGCGAGGGCGGGGCGCATCCAGGGCTTCATGCGGTCCTTCCCGTTGTTACCGGTGAGTACCCATGCAATCACGAGCATGCCTGGACGCGCCCGTCAGGGCGTCGCACGGCTCAGGTGTTGATCTTCGCGAGCAGTTCGGGCAGCGTCTGCTCGAGCTGCCGCGCGCCCAGACGCGCGGGGCGTGGATGAGCGCGCAGGCGAGGCCGATCTTCTTCGTCATGTTTGCGGAATAGTCGGCGACGATCTTGTCGGCGGCCTCGTCGAGGCCGAGCGCGTCCGCGGCACGGTGAGCATCAGGTCGTCGACGGCGCGGTGGCTGCCGAAGTTCTTCGTCAGCTCGCTCAGCTGAATGGCCGGTGCCTGCATGGCGGGCGCGCTCGCCGGGCCGGATGGGGGCGTGGGTGGCTGCTCGAACGGGGGGACGGGCGGCTGCCGATCCATGCCCTCGATGCTTTCATTGCAGCCCCTGCCCGCGTGGGATCGCGGGCGGATGTGACGGCTCTGACGGCGCCCGGCCCGTCCCTACTCGCTCGTAGCGCGGTGAACTCCTAGCGTGGCAAGTGATCACGGTCACGTCGAAGGAGTCGGAGGAGAAGATCATGCGGGTCGGTGTTCCGAGCGAGGTCAAGAACAACGAGTTCCGGGTGGCGTGCACGCCGGCGGGCGTCAACGAGTTCGTGCTGCACGGGCACGAGGTGCGGGTGCAGCGCGGCGCCGGGGACGGTTCGAGCCTCACCGACGACGACTACCGCGCGGCGGGCGCCGTCATCGTCGACGACGCGGACGAGGTGTGGGCCGACAGTGATCTCATCCTCAAGGTGAAGGAGCCGGTCGCCGAGGAATATCACCGCATGCGCGAGGGCCAGGTGCTGTTCACCTACCTGCACCTCGCGGCCGACCCGACGCTGACGGGGGAGCTTCTCGAGCGCGGTGTCACCTCGATCGCCTACGAGACGGTGCGCCTCGACGACGGGTCGCTGCCGCTGCTCGCACCGATGTCGGAAGTCGCCGGGCGCCTCGCCCCGCAGGTCGGCGCGCAGGCGCTCATGAAGCCGTACGGCGGGCGCGGCGTGCTCATGGGCGGCGTGCCGGGGGTGCGCCCCGCGGATGTCGTCGTGCTCGGCGGCGGCGTGTCGGGGTTCAACGCGGCTCGTGTGGCGCTCGGAATGGGCGCCGACGTCACCGTCCTCGATCTCGATGCCGCACGGCTGCGGGCGATCGACACGGCAACCGGTGGGCGGATGCGGACGGTGATGAGCAACGCGCACGAGGTCGAGCACGCCTGTCTGCGAGCGGATCTCGTCATCGGCGCGGTGCTCGTGCCCGGTGCGAAAGCGCCGACGCTCGTGAGCAACGAGCTCGTCTCGCGGATGCGGCCGGGCTCGGTGCTCGTCGACATCGCCATCGACCAGGGAGGGTGCTTCGAGGATTCGCACCCGACGACGCATGCCGACCCCACGTTCCGGGTGCACGACAGCATCTTCTACTGCGTCGCGAACATGCCGGGCGCCGTCGCGCACACGTCGACCCATGCGCTTGCGGGCGTCACGCTGCGCCACGCGCTGCAGATCGCTGACGACGGATGGCGCGCCGCGTGCCAGGGCGACGCTGCTCTCGGGCGCGGGCTGACGACGCACGCCGGGCAGCTGACGAACGCCGCCGTCGCCGAGGCGACCGACCGGCCGGTCGTCAGTGTCGAGGAGGCGCTCGCGGGGTGAGGCTGCTCGGGCGTGGGCGTGAGCGTGGACGTGGGCGGGGTCACCGCGTCGCGGGCGAGTGACGTCCGAGGGGGCCATGCCGCGTCGCCGTCAGAGCCAGTTCTTGCGTTTGAACACGAGCCACATGCAGAACGACACGGCGACCATGAGAAACAGCGCGAACGGGTAGCCGTACGCCCAGTGCAGTTCGGGCATGCGGTCGAAGTTCATGCCGTAGGCGCCGGCGACGACGGTCGGGGCGAAGAGGATGGCGGCCCATGAGGACGCGCGCTTGACCTCGTCGGCTTGGTTGTTGGCGACCTCGGCGAGGCGCTTCATCTCCTCGTTCTGCGTCTGTGCGACGAGGATGGCGTTGAGCTGCAGGATCTCCGACAGTGACTGACGAAAGTTGTCGTTTCGTTCGACGATCGAGGTGACGTGGTCGCGCACGTCGCGCAGGGCGGTGATGATCTCGTCGTCGGTTCCATACTTGGGAGCGCCGGCTTCGAGGCCACGCAGCATCGTCTGCAGCGGCTTGACGGCGCGCTGGAGTTCCATGACCTCCTGGGAGAGTTCGTAGATCCGGCGCGACACGGTCGGGTCGGATTCGAAGACCTGCGTCTCGATCTCGTCGATGTCGTTCTCGAGGCCGGCGGCGACGGGCGCGTACCCGTCGACGATGAAGTCGAGCAGGCCGTAGAGGACGGCCTGCGGCCCGCGCGCGAGCAGGTCGGGGTCGTTCTCGAAGCGGCTCCGCACGGGCGTGAGGGCCGGCTGCGCCGTGTGGCGCACCGTGATGACGAAGTCGGGGCCGATGAAGGCGTGGATCTCACCGAACTTCACCGTCTCCGTCGCGTCGTCGTACGTCGCGGGGCGCAGCACGACGAAGAGGGTCTCGTTGTAACGTTCGAGCTTGGGGCGCTGGTGCGCGACGATCGCGTCCTCGACGGCGAGGGGGTGCAGGTCGAAGATGCGCGCGACCTGCTGGAGTTGACGCGGCGTCGGTTGCGTCATGCCGATCCACGCCATGCGCGGGCCGTGGTCGTGGTGTGACGGGTGGTGCAGTTCGCGCCACGCCTCGGCGATCGACCCGGCGTCGCTGACCTTCTGCTCGCCCGCGTAGATCGCCGAGTTGACGATCGTCGCCTCGGGTGGCGGCTGGTCGTCCTCGTCGCGAAGTGGCTCGAACGACGTCTCCTCGGGCGGCGTCGACGCGGGAGGCGGGGTCGCGCGGATGACCCCGAGCGGGGTGGGCACGTAACGGCTTCGCCAGGTGGGCATGGGGTGATCTTAGGACGGGCGCCAGGGAGAGGCCTGCCAGCGCGCCCGGATGATCGGCTAGGCTGACGGGCGCGCTTCGGCGCACGCTCTCGTAGCTCAGGGGATAGAGCACCGCTCTCCTAAAGCGGGTGTCGGCAGTTCGAATCTGCCCGGGAGCACCAGGCCCCACCTCGACGGTGAATACGGGAAAATGGCTGGATGTGAGCGGCAGGTCGCTCGCATCCAGCCATTTTCCCGTATTCGGTCGAGAAACAGCGCCCGCGCCCACCGCGTCCCCTGAGACACTGTCCCCCATGAGCGTGACGGTGCATGAGGTTCTGGACGATCTGCGGGCGAAGGCAACGTCGGAGCGGGACAAGGGTTCGCGGTTCGAGCAGCTCATGGCCGCCTACCTGCAGACCGATCCGCTGTTCGCCGATCAGTTCTCCGACGTGTGGTCGTGGCAGGACTGGCCGGGGCGCGACGGCAAGAGCGATACGGGCATCGACCTCGTCGCGGTCGACCGGGTGACGGGTGAGAACGTCGCGATCCAGTGCAAGTTCTACGCCGAGGGCCACACGGTGTCGAAGGGGGACATCGACTCGTTCCTGTCAGCGTCGGGCACCTCGAAGTTCGGTCAGCGCATCGTCGTCGACACGGGCGCGCCGTGGGGCAAGAACGCTGAGGACACGATCCGTGATCAAACGGTGAAGGTGCGGCGTATCAGCCTCGCCGACCTGCAGAATTCGAACGTTGATTGGGGCAAGTTCACCTGGTCAGCGCCTGACACGTTGCCGACGGTCGGAAAGAAGACCCCGCGCCCGTATCAGCGCACCGCGATCGACAAGGTCATCGAGGGCCTGACGACGCATGATCGCGGCAAACTCATCATGGCGTGCGGCACGGGCAAGACGTTCACCTCGCTGCGTCTCGCGGATCAGCAGGTCGGCGCGGGCGGCAGCGTGCTGTTCCTCGTGCCGTCGATCTCGCTGCTGAGTCAAACGGTGCGCGAGTGGGCGGCGAACGCTGAGGTGCCGCTCGACATGATCGCGATCTGCTCGGACCCGAAGTCGACGAGCCGCTCCAACGCCGTCGAGGACATCTCCGCCGTCGATGTCGCGCTGCCCGCTTCGACGAACAACGCGGTCGTGCAGGAACGCTGGTCGAAGGCCGCTCAGCGCAGCGACTCGATGACGGTGATCTTCTCGACCTATCAGTCGATCGACGTGGTCGCGGCCGCACAAGCCCAGGGCGGGTTCGGCCCGTTCGACCTCATCATCTGCGACGAAGCCCACCGCACCACGGGTGTGAGCGTCGCGGGGCAGGACGAGTCGGCGTTCGTGCGCGTGCACAACAACGGCGTCATCGCTGGCACCAAGCGGCTGTACATGACGGCCACGCCGCGCATCTTCGGTGAGGACTCGAAGAAGAAGGCTCTCGACGGCGCCGCAGAGCTCGCGTCGATGGACGACGAGACGAAGTTTGGGCCAGATCTGCACCGCCTCGGGTTCGGTGAGGCCGTCGAAAAGAACCTGCTCACCGACTACCGCGTCCTCATCCTCGCCGTCGATGAGGAGTACGTGACGAAGAATTTCCAGGCCGAGCTTGCCCAAGACGGCGAGATTCAGCTCGGGGACGCCGCGCGGATGGTCGGGTGCTGGCAAGGCCTGGCCAAGCACTTCGACACGGTCGAGGGCGAAAGCCTCGCCCCGATGAAGCGCGCGGTCGCGTTCGCGAAGGACATCAAGACCTCCAAAGCCATCGCCCAGGCCTTCCCCGACGTCGTCAACAAGCACGTCGCCGCCGTCGATCTACCCGACGACGCGGCTGAGGAGCAGTCCACCGATCTGAAGATCGAGATCCAACACGTCGACGGCTCGTTCAACGCCCTCGCACGCAATGAGCGTCTCGACTGGCTGAAGGCCGAGCCTGCCGACAACACCTGCCGCATCCTGACCAACGCCCGCTGCCTGAGCGAGGGCGTCGACGTACCAAACCTCGACGCGGTGCTGTTCCTCACGCCCCGCTCGTCCGAGGTGGATGTCGTGCAGTCCGTCGGACGCGTCATGCGCAAGGCACCCGGCAAGGAGTACGGATACATCATCCTGCCCGTCGCCGTTCCCGCAGGCACACCCCCTGAGCAGGCGCTGAACGACAACAAGAAGTACGCGACCGTCTGGCAGGTCCTACGCGCGCTGCGCGCCCACGACGACCGCTTCACCTCGACGGTCAACCAGATCGAGCTGAACAAGAAGAAGCCGACGAAGAAGATCGGCATCGCGGGCATCGACGCTGACGGCACCGTCCACATGCCCGATGAGGAAACCACCCAGGGCGAACTCGACCTCATCTGGGGTGAGTGGTCGGACGCGATCTACGCGAAGATCGTGCAGAAGGTCGGTGAACGTCGCTACTGGGAATCGTGGGCGGCCGATGTTGCGAAGATCGCTGAGCAGCACATCGCCCGCATCAACGGCATCCTCACTGGCCCCGACACCGCGGTCACGGAAGAGTTCGAGCGGTTCCTCGACGGGTTGCGCGGCAACCTCAACGAAGGCATCAGCCGTGAGGACGCTGTCGAGATGCTCGCCCAGCACCTCATCACCCGCCCCGTGTTCGAGGCCCTGTTCGGTGGGTATGACTTCGCCGAGCACAACCCCGTCGCCCAAGCGATGGAGCGGATGCTCGCCTTGCTCGACGAGCACTCCCTCGACACGGAGAACTCCAGCCTCGAGGGGTTCTATCAGTCCGTGCGCTCTCGGGTGGAGGGCATCGACAACGCCGAGGGGCGCCAGCGGATCATCGTCGAGCTGTACGACAAGTTCTTCGCCACCGCGTTCAAGCGCACCGTCGACAAGCTCGGTATCGTCTACACCCCCGTCGAGATCGTCGACTTCATCCTGCGCTCGGCCGACGTCGTGCTGCGCGAACACTTCGGACAGACGCTGAGTGATGAGGGCGTACACATCCTCGACGGGTTCGTCGGCACGGGCACGTTCATCGTGCGCCTGCTGCAGCTCGGGCTCATCGAACCGCACGACCTGGCGCGCAAGTACGCCAGCGAGTTGCACGCCAACGAGATCCTGCTGCTCGCGTACTACATCGCCGCCGTCAACATCGAGACGACGTATCAGGACTTGCGCGGGTCGCTGGAGCAGCCGACGGACTACGAGCCGTTCGAGGGGCTGATCCTTACCGACACGTTCCAGTCGTGGGAGAACGACGACCGTCTCGACACCGAAGTGTTCGTGCAGAACAACGAGCGCCTGGAGAAGCTCAAGAAGCTCGATATCCAGGTGATTGTGGGCAACCCGCCGTACTCGTCGGGGCAGGACTCGGCGAACGACAACAACGCGAACGAGAAGTACCCCGACCTCGACGCCGCGATCCGTGATACCTACGCCGCAAAGTCGAGTGCGACGAACAAGAACTCGCTGTACGACTCCTACATCCGCGCCATCAAGTGGGCGAGCCTGCGGATCAAGGACCGCGGCGTCATCGCGTACGTGACGAATGGTGGCTGGCTGGATTCGAACACCGCCGACGGGATGCGCAAGAGCCTCGCCGAGGAGTTCAGCGACATCTACGTCTACAACCTGCGCGGCAACGCACGCACTGCAGGCGAACAGCGCAAGAAGGAGGCAGGCAACGTATTTGCCGCCGGTGGTAGAACGACTGCGGCCGTACTGGTGGTGGTAAAGGACCCTGCCAAGTCGGGCTCCGCGACGATCCACTACACCGACATCGGCGACTACCTCACCCGCGAGCAGAAGCTTGCCAGAGTCGCCAAAGCAGTCGATGTCAAGGGACTCGGAGCCGTGACCATCGCCCCGAACGCGCATGGCGACTGGCTCAACCAGCGCCGCGACGACTTTGAGGCGTTCCTGCCCCTTGCGGCGGACCAGGGTCCGCGAGGAATCTTTCAGGTCGGAAGGCCAGGTGTTCAGAGCAACCGGGACGCTTGGGTCTATAACGCGGGCAGAAAGCGCATTGCGCTTGCCATGCGCCGTGCCGTCCAGACGTATGAAGAAGCCCTCGCTGGCGAGCGGTCCTACGACCCGGCCAGAATCAAGTGGTCCTCTTCTCTTGAATCGCGTTTGGCCCGCGGACAACGCATCGGATTCGACCCCGGCCGCCTAGGGCACGCGATGTACCGCCCCTTCGAAAAGGCCAATCTGGTGATCGACCCCGACTGGTTACACCGTCCAGGAATCCTCCCAGTTTCCTTCCCAGTTCCCAATGTTGACAATTTGGGAATCGTGACGATGGGCCCGCGGGACGTTGCTCTTCCCGCAGTCCAGATGCTCGATTGCGTCCCCGACACAGCGTTGTTCGGTTATGCGACCCAGTTCGTGCCCCGGTACCGCTACGAGAAGGTCGATGCTGACGAAGGCATGCTGTCGCTCGGCACCTCAGCCGCACACGACGTCGTCGACGGATACCGCCGCATCGACAACATCACCGATGAGGCGCTGACGAGGTTCCAGGCGGCGTACGGAACCTCGATCACGAAGGACGACATCTTCTTCTACGTCTACGGGCTGCTGCACTCGCCCGACTACCGCGAGACGTACGCGGCGGACTTGAAGAAGGTGCTGCCGCGTATCCCGCTCGTCGAAGAAGCGCAGCCGTTCATCGACGCAGGGCGCAAGCTCTCGGAGCTGCACCTCGGATACGAGACCGTGGAGCCGTATCCACTCCCGGGCCTCGGCGCGCAGCCTGCCGGCGGTCAGGACCCGTACGCGTTCTACGCCGTCGGCGACAAGAAGATGCGCTTCGGGAAGCCGTCGCCCGAACAGAAGGCCGCGGGTGAGCGCCACGACCGCGCGACGATCCACTACAACTCGCGTATCACCCTCGCGGGCATCCCGCAGGAGGCGTACCGCTACATGCTGGGCTCACGTTCGGCGATCGAGTGGATCATTGATCGCTACTACATCAAGACGGACAAGGCCTCGGGCATCGTCAACGACCCGAACGACTGGTCGAAGGAAGTCGGCGACCCGCGGTACATCATCGACCTACTCGCCCGCATCGTCACCGTCAGCCTGGAGACGATGAAGATCGTCGACGCCCTCCCGCCCCTGGCGATCCGGGAGGTGCAGTGAGATGGCACTGTTCCGCATCGAACAAGAGGGCCAGGGCTTGGTGCCGTTCGCGCAGTACGCGGCGGGCGACGGGTTGTACGAGCGCGAGGTTGAAGACCTGTTGTGGGACAACCTCGAGGAGGTGCTCGGCCGGACGCTGTTTCGCGTGGCGCGTCAAGCGCACCTTCCGCACGGGGGCATCCCCGACATCCTCGCTCTCGACGAGACGGGCCGGATCGTCGTCATCGAGGTCAAGCGTGACGTCGATCGGCAGCTGTTGTCCCAGGCGTTGGAGTACGCGGGGTGGGCGCGTGAGAGCAACCTGCAGGAGATTGCGACGCTGTACACGAACGGTGCCCAGCAGTTCTGGGCGGACTGGCAGGAGTTCACCGGCACCGAACAGCCCGTGCCGATCTCACCTAATCCGCATATCGTCCTGGCGGCGGCGTCCTTCCACCGCCGCACCGAGGCCGCGATCGGGTTCCTGCGCGGCGCCGGGGTGCCCTTGGTCGTATTGAGCGTCGGTATGTATCAGGACGCCGACGGGCAGAAGTTCCTCGACGTCGATCGTCGCGGGGAGCTTGGTCCACCCACCGCTACATCGGTCGGGACCACCGAGACCGGAAACGACGGTGGCTCGGCAAAGCGTTCCTTCCCCGCGACGCTTGCTGATCTGCTCAACGCCGGGTTGCTGCGTGAGGGTGAAACACTCACCTGGCGACGGCCCCAGAGCGGGCAGACGTTCACGGTGACGGTCGAACGCGATGGGCGCCTCCGCTTGCCGGACGGGCGGTACGCGTCGTCGCTGTCGGCTGCGGCCACGTTGTGTGTCGGGCACGGTAGCTACCCCGGGTGGGAGTGCTGGCGCACCCAAGACGGCGAGTTGCTGTACACGTTGAGAGACCAGTTCCTGTCGCCCGATGTCGATCCAAGTGCGACCCTCGACGAGTAGCTGCTTCGGGGCGCATGCCGCGGCACTGCGGCCTTCCAGCCCGAGCTTGTCGCGCTCCACTACTGGGCGGTGGCCCGGCTGACCGTGCGGGCGGAGACGCCGAATGCGGCCGCGCACTCCTCGAGAGACGCTCCATCGTCTCGCATGGCACGCACCGCTCGTACCTGCGCTTGCGTCAACGCTCGCGGGCGTCCCCCAACTCGTCCGCGCCGTCGTGCGGCGGCGAGCCCGTCGCGCGTGCGCTCGGCCAGATGGTCGCGCTCGAGCTGCGCCACAGCCAGCAGCACGGTCAACACCAGCCTCCCACTCGGCGTGGATGTGTCGAGGCCAAGCTGCAAGACGCGAAGGCCCATCCCGCGCCGCTCGAGGTCGTCGACGAGTTCGAGGACGCCTCGGACGTTGCGGCCAAGCCGATCGAGGCTCACGATCGTGAGGACATCACCCGGACGCATCCACGCGAGAGCGGCTTGCAGCTCGGGGCGGTCCATCCGCACACCGGTGACCCCATGATCGATGAAGATGCGCTGGCACCCTGCGTCGCGGAGAGCATCGATCTGGCGATCGACGAGCTGCTCAGCGGTGGACACCCGTGAGTACCCGACAAAAACGGGGGTTCCGGCACTGTCAGTTTTGCGGGGGTTTCCGCCCATCTCAGCGCCGCCGGAACTCGCAGTCATCGCGCTGTGGGGTTCTGTCGCGCCAGAATGGAACGTTAATGTCATGCGACACGAGTGCGACGTCCGCTCGGTTATGAAGGCGCGGTTTTGCTCCCGCCGACATTAACGGGCCTAGTCTCACCTGCGCTCTGGGGAGCGCACCGCGCGAGTAACGCAACGAGTGCGAAGTGCGCGCAGGTCGCGACATGGTGGAGATCCATGGCGAAGTCCCCGGGTATCCGGCGATCACCGCTCAGGGTCCACATAAAGCGGGGCCAGGCATGCCCGTGGGCGAGCCCGCTGTAGGTGTTCCATAGCCATGCTGCTTCGTCTTGCAGGATCGCTACGTTCTCATCGGTGTGCTCGTCCGGTGCGGCGCTGATCAACGCTTCAGCGATAGCTGCGGTCATGTCGTCAACCGTCGCGCCATCCTTCGTCTCTATCTTCGAAGACCCCAGTGCCTGATGTTGTGCGCGGAAGCTATCCAGAAGTTCCTCAGGGGCCCGCACCCCGGCAAGGCCTTCGAACTGGACGTACCGTTTGAGTCCGCGGATTCCGCTGCCGAGATCTTGGGCGACAACTGCAGCGGCTCGCTCGCTTCGAAGCTCTGGGTCTGATGGCAGCAGGACGTAGACAACCCTCGCAGCTCCGACCAGAGCAGTACGCATGAGGGTCTGAAAGACGATCGGTGAGGTGGGCAGCTCATCAGTCACCAGTCTGGCGATCTGCTGCAGCGATCCGACTGATGCTTCGGCCGCAGAGAACAGCACCTGGTCGAGGCGAAGGGGCCCGTCTGCGAGTCCCTCGTGTAGTCGGTAGAGCTCGGTGGAGGCCGGGACTCGTTCAATGGCATTGAGACGCTCGGCCAGCTCCGTGATGGGATCCTGGATGACAAGGAGAGCCCGGTCGAAGTGGGCGGCTACGGCGGGGTCATCCAGGCCGAAGTCGATCATGTGTTCTCCTGAAGTCGAGCCGTCGAATATCTGAAGCCTAGTCAGCCTGGCGATTACGTGCAGGAGTGAGGACATCCGGATGGACGCGAACGAGACCGTGAGGCACCTGCGGTACTGGATGCAGGATCAAGCGACGTCTGAGCGGCTGGCCGCGCAGTTACTCGCTCAGGCAGGATACGTGGACCTTGATCCCTCGCATCCTATGGGCGGTCCCGATGGCGGCTTCGACGCCGTGGGCAGCAGAGAGGGACAGCGCTGGGGGATGGCTGTCTACTTCCCCCGGGATACTCAATCCTTCAACACCATCAAGGCGAAGTTCACGGACGATGCGGCGAAGATGGCGGCAGCTGACGCGCACGGGATCGCGTTCGTCACGAACCAGCCCATCAAGCTCAAGGAGCGACACAAGCTCACGAAGATCGCCGACGACTTGAGCCTGGATGTCGAGATCTTCCACCTCGACCGAGTCGCGCACATCCTCGACACCCCGGCGATGCAGTCTGTTCGTCGCCAGTTCCTTCCCGTTCAAGACGAGATGTGGCTCGATGATGCTCGCCGGGCGGTGCGTGATGAAGCCTTGCGGGCGGGCGAGCAATGTGAGTTCGACGCCCGTATTCAGATGTTCGTGTGGCCAGTGGCAATAGGGGCGGACGATCCCGTCGGGGTGACGCTCCTTCGAGCTGGGGAGCGGGTGGAAGAGGTTCTCCCGTTCGAGGTTCTTGATCCGTCGCGCCTCGAGAAGGCCGTGCTGATCATCTGCGGACCGGGCGCAGACCCGCAGGAGGCTCTATCAGCCGTACTGGCCATGGGGGAGGGGGCCGGGTGGAAGGCCCAGTGCCAAGGGCCGCTAGAGCGCCCCGTCACGATTGTCGCAGCGTGCACCTACGGAGTTGCGGACGTGACGTCGCATCTTCGCGCTCTGCTTGATTCCGGTTTGGGTGGGACGGGCCGCCCCACGGTGGCGTGGGGAACGATCACGCCGTCGGGCACGTGAGCGAGCGAGTGATCATGTCAGGGTCGATCACGCAGCGTCAGCGAGAAATCCTGGAATCGATCCGCGACGGGTCTGTGCCTGAGGACCCGCCCACCGGATACAGGATCTCAGCACGGGCGTTAGCCAACCGGCGGCTAGTCGCCATCTACGGACACGGCGACGAGTGGTACGTGGAACTGACCGACGCAGGGAGGCACTATCTCGAGACGGGCGACTACCCGGGGGGGTGTCCCTATGGTCTTCGTCAAGCGGCGATCGGTGTGACGGGGCGGCCTGGTTGGTAGGTCGTGCCGTCGCGCAGCATGGCGTACAAGACGTCGCAGCGGCGGCGCGCGAGGCAGATCAGGGCGGCGTTGTGGCGTTTACCTTCAGCTCGTTTGCGGTCGTAGTACGCGCGTGAGGCGGGGTCTTTGAGCGCTGCGAACGCGGCGAGGAAGAACGCTCGTTTGAGGTTCTTGTTGCCCGACCTACTGGGATGCTCACCGCGGATCGAGGTGCCCGAGCGGCGCGTGACGGGCGCAAGCCCGGCGTAGGCCGCCAAGTGCCCTGGTGTGGCGAAAGAGGAGGCGTCGCCGACTTCGAGCAGGATGCGCGCACCGGTCCTGACACCCACGCCGGGCATGGACGTCAGGACCTGGGCAAGAGGGTGCGCATCGAGCATTTCCTCCACCTGCGTCGCTGCCTCCGCGCGCTGCGCGAGCAGGCCGGCGAGTTGATCGGCGAGTTTCGGTAGGACGAGGTCAGCAGCCCGCGTGCCCGGCACCGTGACTGTTTGCTCGTCCAAGGCAGTCATGATCGCGTCGACGAACGCTTGGTACTTGCGGGGCGCGCGGGGCTTCGCGACCGCGAGCAGGCGTCGGCGTCCGGCGGTGCGCAAGCCACTGGGCCCACCGAAGCGGGACAGCAACTCAAGGACCGCCGGGTGGTGCAGGCTCCCGCCGATCGCGCGTTCCAGGGCGGGGTGGATCTGGGTCAGCAGGCCGTGGACGCGGTTGGTGACGCGAGTGGTTTCGGCAGCGAGGTCGTCGTCGAACCCGACGATCACTTCGAGGTCGGCCAGCGCGTCGTCACCGACGTCGACACGGCGTAGCGCGTGGGGCAGGGTGCGTGCGGCATCAGCGATGACGTACGCGTCGCGGGCGTCAGTTTTCGCGTTGCCGGGGTGTAGGTCGGCGATTCGGCGCATCGCAAGGCCGGGCAGGTAGGCGACCTGAATATTCATCGAACGGGCGACGGCCACGGGGAGCGCACCGATCGAGGCGGGCTGGTCGACGACGACGAGGACGTCACCGTGCACACTGAGGTCAGTGAGTAGGTCACGGATGCGTTGCTCGTCTTGCGGCAGCGTCTTGTCGTGCAGTCGTTTTCCTGCTGGATCGAGGGCGCAGGCGTGGTGGTGTTCTTTGCCGACGTCGAGGCCGAGGTAGACCGCGTAGGTGCGGTCGGGTAGTCCGTTCATCAGGGCCCTCCTTCGAGGCGGTGCACGGTGTTCAACCCGTGCTGGCCGCGTGGCGGGCGAGGGGTGCCGGCAGCCACGTTACGAAGAGACCTTCATGCTTGAGGCCGTGTCCCTATGAGCGGTCATCCGACGCCACTAGCGCCCTGCCGGCTTCACCCCCCGGATCATGCGTGCGACAGGGGCAGTCAGTCATACCGGGCCTAGCGGCCAGCATCCCCATCATCGGGGACACGAAGAAGGTAACGGGGCACTTCGGCCCAGCGCAGCATCATGATGCTCGCCGGGTTGCAGCAGCTGCTACGAAGACGAGAAAGCCGCGCGGACGTAGCCAACAGCTGGCGCGCGAGGAGCTGCCCATCGACTCGCCAAGTGGAGCGCGCCGCCGAGGTGGTCGTCCGCGCGGCGACGAACTCTTTCGCGATGGCGACCCTGACCCTCACGACGAGCGGATCCTGATCACGGTGAAGGAAGCAGCCTGGCGATTGAGCCTCACGAAGAACGCCATTCGTGAAGCCGTGCGTTCTGGGGACCTCCAGCGAGTCTTCATCGGGCAGGGCAATACGAACTACCGAATCGTCTATGGCTCCCTGCTGGCCTGGGTCAACGACATGCCGCAGGAACCTGCGCGCAGTTGGTGGTTCTGATGGCGTGGGAAGCCCCCGATGCTCCGCGGCTGCTTATCTCGGCCTCGCGGGTAGCCGCGGAGCTCGACATTCCCGCGTGGAAGGCCTGGGAAGTTTGTTGGTGCTTGGAGAAGCGCTATTACTCAGAAGGCCAAAGCCACTACCGGGTGACCGTTCGGTCCTTAGATTCTCTGCGGGCGTTGTTGGCGCTCGGGCTGACGCTTAGTGACGCACGGACCGTCATGTGGCACTTGAAGCAGGAGGGCCAGTTGCCACCGCCCGAGCTGACGGAACATCAGATTCAGAGCATCATCTGGCTACGGGGACGTCGGCGACGGGACCATGCCATCGGGGGCTAAAGGCAGCATGATTTGGGAGCGACGGGACCTGATTAGTTCGCCTAGGCCTGATGCCGCTTGCCTGGGCGATCCCTTCCCGATGTTGGCGCAACTTGCGAAGACGAAACCGGCGTTTCAGCCCGTTTCAATCGTCTGCGTTGTAGGCGAGCAGATTTCCCCACTCTTCCTCGTACATTTCAAGATCGCCAACTTCGAGGAGGAAAAATTCAGCGAAGTCCTGTGGGCTGTGATGAAAGGAGGGTGCGAGGATCTCCCTAAGATACGGAAACTGAAGTGACGCTTGTGACTGCCAGATCTCGTCAGCAACATGGCAGAGTCGTACGCACACGAGTCGCACAAGTCGATAACAGAAGAGGGAAAAGTTGACTCCTTCATTTGTGTAAGCCGGGAAATGAATGCTTGAATTTGCGAGAAGATTCTCTACCGACAAGCCTTGGTTTCCAAGGGCGGCAGACAAGGCAAACGCGATGTCTTCTTTGGCGTTTGCTGTGGCAACAATTTCATCGGTGAACTCTAGGCTGGGTAAAACTCCAACAATGCCCCTCCATTCTTCATATAATGACTTAGGAGGGGTGGGCGTGCCGAGGTGATCCATGAATTCATATCGGCGCCCACCCATGGCAAATCCTGTGAGAAGGTCTAAAACGAGGGGGTAGGCAGGTTCGTGGAGGATGCTGTCAACTACCTCGCCGTTGTAGTCTTTGCAAGGTTCTGCTCCGCAGTCGATGGTAGATACTTTTTGGAGAAGATCTCCGAGGCTGTGCCCTTGATTGCGTGGCTTAAAAGGCTGGTTTGTTGAGATCGCATTGCAGGCAAGAGTTAACTTTGCCAGACGCTCCAATCCTGTGGTGAAGCGTAATAGAGCCGAATGGAGTGCGTGGCGTCCAGAGTTTCCAGTTTTATCCCACAGGCCGTCCGGCTGACGAACTTCGCACAGCTCCCGCATGCCTGCAATGGCTTCGTTACGCGCGAATTGACTCTCGGATACCCAGTTTTCCCAGTTGTGTGACATCGCCATGCCTTCAGAAGAGGTGCGGACGTGAAGAAGCTAGTTACCCTAGCGTAGCGAATGCCTCCCCCGCCGTGGCGCGCAACCGGGTTTGGTCGCGCCATTTGCTGCCAGGCGCATTGACGCGGGGCCCGCTGCGCTCCGGCAGGCACGAGATGCTCCGCGCGTGTCGAAGTGGGGGGCGGGCGAGCGCGTCGTCGAACGTGGTCCCTTCGAAGAGGTGCGTGGTCCCTTCGAAGAGGTGATCGAGGCGTTCGCCGTCGGGGGAGAGGACTCGGAACGGGTACCAGTAGCTACTGAGGCGGTGTTTCCGAAGTGGGCGAGATCGTCGACGTGGGCTCGTGCGCCGTTCAGGTCGCGAGACTCGAGAAGTCAGCCTGGTCGTGCATCGACAACCAGGGCTTCTCGTATTGCGTCGGCACCGGAGGACCCCTCCATGTGAGGACCGGCCCGGACCTGCAAAGCAGGCGGGCCGGTCATGGTGATCCCAGCCTATAGGACTGGTGTGGTCCGCAGGGCCAGGACTCGGGCTCCGAAGGGTGCGCCACAAGGTGGCTGAAGTGCACAGAAAGTGCACATCAGATGCCGCGGAGCGTCGCTGACAGGTGATCCATCACTTGGAGCGATTTTGGATCAAGCCGCCCGTAATAGGTTGTAGCGCAATGCAATTGGATCGCAGGCTCGAAGGGGCTCGTTTGTGGCAAAATCGGCGACCAAGTTCTCCTGAAGCGGGTGTCGCAGGTTCGAATCCTGCCGGGAGCACCACGGCAGCGGCGCCCCGAGCGAAGTGAGCGGGGTCTCGCTGCGGCTTTACTGGCTCGTCAGATTCGGGAGGCGCGGCGAGCTTGCGAGCTACTACGGCGTCTGCCCTCGAGCACCGGTGGGAACCGTTGTGGCGCAACGGTTCCCACCATGTGTGTTACAAGTTGGGCGTATTGTCGGGCGTCTCGGAGGCGCTGAAGTGAACAAGAATTGTACGCCAGTCAGAAGGCTTGGCCCCCTAGGCCGCCTGAACTGGCCATAAAGACAGTCGCAGCTTCTGCCGTAGTGCGCTTTTCCTCCCGACGAGTCTTTTGCAAGGCACGCGAGTACACGTACTCCGAATGTGCCCGGTCAATGGTGTCAGCGGCCTTGCCTACATCCGTATCGAAGAGATCGCTGCAGGTGTCGAGCGCGACGCTCGGCTCGCATAGCCGAGCATGTTGCACACTTGAAGAGCACTGGCGCCGCTACTGATAGTGATGCTGGCAGCCGTGTGACGCAGCGAATGCGGCGGGAGGTCGGGCAGACTGATCTTGGCTGCGGCGGCATCGAACCATTCACGGCGGACGTTACGGTGCCGCACGATCTATCAGTGGGGGAACGAAAGATGTGGGCCTGGTCAGCGAGGTAGTCGCAGAGGGGCTCCAACAGGTCCACGATGTGGCGAGGAACCCTGATTTTTCGCGGATTCCCGTTCTTGGGTGGCGTCTCGACAAACGTGCCGTTCACCTCGGTGACTGATTATTCTATTTGAAAATCGCGGGTGTGAAAGTGGAGGTCGTGACGCTGGAGACCAGCTAGTTCACCAAAGAAGGCGCCCGTAGCGGCGAGGGTGTGAATCACGGAAGCATCCTAGGGCCACGTTGATCCGCCGAGCGCGACGGCTGGCTTCTCCAGTGCCTGCGCCTGGCCCCATTGCAGGTAACGGCGACGGGTAGGAACTCCGCACCTCCGGACGCGATATCCGCGACGGGGGGATTGGGCGATCCATCTGTCGCGGACGGCAAGTTTAAATGGTCTGAAGCGCCCTGGCGTGACCCACCTTCTGCCCCGTAATGAATGTATCTATGTCTAGACCTCCGCGCAGTTCTGTGTATCGAGGCATAACCCGCCCAAGATGCGCGCGACATCGGTCATACATGAGTGATCATCTGAGGTGGCCCCAGATAACCAGTGCGACGTCACGCTCTTAATTGCGGCGGGGGGCCTAGCCTCTCCGAACTGTAGAGTAGGGGACATCTGAGCCAGACTGGCGCGCCATCATCTCAAGCCAACTGCGGGATGGGGGTGCACCCCAAAGGCGCGCGATATCGGCACTGTTATCACGGAGGCTCGAGACCTCGCTGATCAGTGTCTTGGTTATCCTGAGCTCAGGCCGTCGAAGCCAATCAATCTCTTTCCGGGTCCGGGAAATCGGGTTTAGTTTTCCGATTAGGGGGGACGCGATGCTTGCTGCCTGTGGGTTGCCGGATACGGTTCCAGCTCCCTTAGCCGCAGCCGCGATGACACTATTGGACAAATTGCTAGGTCCGTACGATTTAAGCACATCTTCCAACAAGGCCGCAGCTTCACGCAAAGACCCGTGTGCGCTATCCAGTGAGCGCAAGTGGTCTCGGAAGGGCGTCATTTTAATTCGAAGCTTGACTACCTCATTCCAGACTTCGTCGCGAGAGGAAGCCCTTTTCAATACAAGGCCTAATGCGTTAGGCAATGCGATCGAGGGAAGGTAGTAACTGTCGATGCAGTCCTCTGCCTTAAGGATATCGCCTAAACCAATCTCCTTGAGAAGCGCTTCGGCAACCGGAGCGTAGCGATCTTGTCTTGTGGAGATAAAGTTGGCAACCGGCCGACTGATACTAGAGAAAGGTAGTCGACTCCTAAGATTTCCGCCAAGCTGTCGTTTATTAGATATCGATAGGTTTGCACACTGCAATCGCGTGATATGACTTCAATGTCTCGCTTGACATCCGGGGTGTCATGATCGAATGGGTCAAAGGCGGGTGTCCACCAGTTCGCCGGAAAATAGGGAGTTCGACTAGGGCTGTCGGTTATAGAGTCGAAAGATTTGAAGTCTATGGCGACGTCGGCGTTTACATACTTGAACCACATGGCCTCAAGGATGGAAAGTTCTTCAGGGTTCTGCCTGAAGTGCCGATCCCAGCGCACGGCTATCTCCCACCGAAGATCGCCTCTGAAGAGATCGGGAGTGTGCCCCTGAAAAACAAAATTATTTAACTGTTCGGGTATTTCAAATGATCGAGCATCCAGAATTACTGCGTCATAGAAGACGCATGCATGAACTATAGTGGACAGGTCGAGTAGGCATGTCGGCCATGGAATAGTGGGGCTTGAAATAGCAAATATCGAGCTTGCCAGGCTAGTGCTGTCGGTAAGACATGCAAGATCCTGGTCTGCGACGCCTGCATTGGCTAGTTGTGGTGTTAACGCTGTCAGCCTGGTGAGTTGGCCCCCTTCGGTCGGGGCAGAAATAGTGTTCAAGTCTCCATGAGTTAATCTCTGGAAAATTGAAGCTTCATATTCGCTGGCTTCGGCAGTCTTATGCGTCTCAGAGTTTCTAAAAAAATGGCGACCATTTAATGCGCGCCAAAGTTGATTTGCTCAGATCCAAGATCCCTGCTGATAAGGAATTTATCGCCAATTCCATCGAGTCCCCGCTGACCCTCTTCCTGGTTGATCGAATCGATTGCCCACCTCGCTTGAGAAGAGAGGCGCTTCCATCTTTCATGGCCCTGGCGGAGCGAGGCGAATCGCTCCAGGGGCTCCGTGGATCCGGGGTCGCGTACTAGTGCGAGGATATTTATTACCGATTCGGCGACTGCCGCCGACTCGTCGAAGAGCGCCTTTTCTACTTGCCTCATTTGGTAGGGTAAAAAATTTTCTGGTTGTACCGCCGCTTGTCGCAGTATCTCGTCAGCCGCGTATATTCTAAACCTATAGTCTTTGACTAGCGCAGCGCCTGTGTGGTCCAGTTCGAGCGAATTTTCTAAAGCCGCTGGAGCGTCAACTGTTTTGCAGTACACTGCTCCTCGACTAAGGGCTATCAACAATTCATCTAGATCCCTTTGTGCGGGTGATCGAGAATATTCCTCGCGCATGGATGAGAGTTGTCTATCCCAAAAATCCCACAAATCATTATCAATGCGCACGTCGACTCCTTCGGTCCATGGCCTTATTTGACCTTACGGGGCACGACGGAGTTCTGGAAGGCGGAGCGCCCCTAGAACTACCCGGCCAGGACGTTGGTAACAGCCCGGCGGGGTTGAACAAAAGAGAACCCTTGAGTGGGATGTGGCTTGTCTAAGGCCCACGACCCGCACGGAGGTTTTCGTGTCCCACCGTAACGTGCGATGTGACGCGCAAGTGGGGGGGCGCGGGGCTCAGGCCGTCACAAACCCTTCGTACTCGCGGTGTCGGGCATGCCCTGCGGGCGGGTGCGCTTGAGTTCGTAGAACGATGAGACGCTGACGAGGCCGACGAGTGAATCCCACAGGCGCAGGGCGTCGTCCTTGCTCGGCAGCTCCTGCAGCACCGGGCCGTAGAAGCCGCGGCGCTCACCGTCGTCGGAGACGAAGACGATCGTCGGCACGCCCGTGTCGTCACCGACGGCCTCGAGAGCCGAGTCGATCGACGCCTGCAGCCCCGCATCGAGCGACGTGTCGTCAGCCGCCTTCGCCAACTCTGCCGGCAGCCCGGCGGCGGCGAGAACGTCGGCGATCATCGCGTCGTCGTACTCCTCGTGATCGAGGTGGAAACGTCGCCCGAACGCCGAGTACAGGTCGATGACGCTCGCGCCGTGCTGCTCCGCGGCCGCCGTGATGACGCGCAGCACGCGGTGCGACGAGTGGTGCATCGCACCGTGCTCAGTCACGGCGTCATCGGCGCCGCCCAGCTCGTCGTTCTTCATCGCCAGGCTGAACGGACGCCATGTGACGTCGATGTCCCGCTCCGCGCTCACCTCGAGAAGGAACCGGCTCGTGATCCAGCAGAACGGGCAACTCGGGTCGTAGAAGAATTCGATGCGCTCCATGACACGACGGTAGCAAGGCACACCGTCGCGCGATCGTCAGTGCGAGACCCACGCCCCGATCGTCGGGTGCCACTGCGCGATGCGCCGCTGGGTGACGAGACCCGCCGTGACGAGCGGGTCACCGTCGAGCAGCGCCTCCGCGTCGGCGACGCTGCTCGCACGAAGGACGAGAATGCCGTCACCGAGATCACCGTCGAGCACCTGGCCCGACGCGAGCAGTACGCCGTCGGCGTCGAGCCGCTGGAAGAACGCATAGCGCTCCGGACGCAGACGCGCCAACGCGGCGGCGTCGGGGCGGTAGGTGTACGTCACGACGTACTCGTCGTTCCTGCGGCACGCGGAGGACGCCGCATCACGCCACGGTGTGCCTGCAGCGGCGATCCTGCTCGAGTGCGGGCGGGCCGGTCTCGTCGGCGGGCAGGAGGATCGGATCGCCTCCATCGCCGCGCGTCTGGCGGTCTGAGCGGCGCGCGCCGCGGCGGGCGCTCAGACCGCCAGGAAGTCGAGCAGGATGCGGTTGAACTCCTCGGCGTGGCTGACGGCGAGGCCGTGCGGGGTGCCTTCGATGATCTGGACGCGGCTGCCCTCGATGGCCTCGTGCGTGCGCTTGCCGGAGCCTTCGAACGGCACGATCGTGTCGCTGTCGCCGTGCACGACGAGCGCCGGGACGATGACGGCGCCAAGGTCGCCACGGAAGTCCGTGGTCCCGAACGCGTCCATGCAGGTCAGTGCCGCGTTCTGGTCCGACTGCAACACCATCGCGATCGCATCCTGACGCTGTTCCTCGCTCACCTTCAACGTGCTCGTCAGACCGCCGAGTTTCGGCGTCGAGAAGAACGTCGTCGCGAAGTCGTCGAAGAACGCCTCGCGATCCGCCTCCAGCCCCTCGCGCATCTGCGTCGCCGTCTTCTCGTCGAGCGGGCCGTCGGGGTTGTCGTCGGTCTTCGCCATGTACGGCGGCACGGCGCCGGCGAAGACGACGGAGTGGATGCGGTCGGCGCCGAAGCGCGACATGTACCGTGCTACCTCGCCGCCACCCATCGAGAAACCGACAAGGGTGACGTCGCGCAGGTCGAGCGCCTCGAGCAGGCCGTGCAGGTCGCCGGCCAGGGTGTCGTAGTCGTAGCCGCCGGCGGGCTTCGCGGACTCCCCGAACCCGCGGCGGTCGTACGTCACGACGCGGTAGTGCGGCGCGAGTGCCTCGACCTGCGCCGACCACGACTGCCCGCTGAGCGGCCATCCGTGGATGAGAACGACGGGGCGGCCCTGGCCGCTCTCCTCGACATTGAGTTCGATCGGGCCGGTGTCGCTCGTGATCGTCGTGAGTGCCATGAGGTGTTCCTCTCGTGATCCGGCTGCGGCAGCGAAACTGCCTTTGCCCCAACGTATCCAGCATGCGTCCGTCCTGTCAGGCCCCCGTGGGCGTCCTCGCCCACTCGGCTGGCCTGAGGTCCAGTGCCAGGCCGCAGTCGTGGCGGGGCGGCATACTCAACAGGGTGATGGCGCGTCCGCGGCTGCGACCCGTGCCGAAGACAGCCGACGACCCGAGAAGCCAGGAGGCGCTCATGCCCGACGACGGCAAGGCGTACACCCGCGACACGCAGTACATCGAAGACCGCATTCTCGACGACCCCGACGCGCGGTGGCCCGTGGAGCCGGGGCGCTACCGTCTCGTCGCCGCCCGCGCGTGCCCGTGGGCGAACCGCGCCATCATCGTCCGGCGCCTGCTCGGGCTCGAGGACGTCATCTCGATGGGGTTGTGCGGCCCGACGCACGACGAGAACTCGTGGACGTTCGACCTCGACCCCGGCGGGCTCGACCCCGTCCTACGCATCCCGCGCCTCAAGGATGCCTATGAGGCGCGCTTACCCGGCTATCCGAGGGGCATCACGGTGCCGGCGATGGTCGACGAGCGCAGCGGCGAGGTCGTGACCAACGACTTCGCACAGATCACCGAGGACTTCGCGACGCAGTGGACGCGCCACCACCGCGCCGGCGCCCCCGACCTGTGGCCGCAGGGACTGCGCGAGGAGATGGACGCCGTCAACCAGCGCGTCTACACCGAGGTGAACAACGGCGTCTATCGTTGCGGCTTCGCGGGGGATCAGCTGGCCTACGACACCGCCTATGAGCGGCTGTTCACCGCCCTCGACTGGCTCGAGGAGCGTCTCGCAACGCGCCGCTACCTCGTCGGCGACGCGATCACCGAATCCGACGTGCGCCTGTTCACGACGCTCGCGCGATTCGACGCTGTCTACCACGGTCACTTCAAGTGCAATCGCCGCAAGCTCACCGAGATGCCGAACCTCTGGGGTTACGCGCGCGACCTGTTCACGACGCCCGGATTCGGCGACACGATCGACTTCACCCAGATCAAGCAGCACTACTACCTCGTGCACCGCGACCTCAACCCCAAGGGCATCATCCCCGGCGGTCCCGACCTGAGCGTCTGGGCCGAACCGCACGATCGAGCGCGTCTCGGCGGCACCCCGTTCGGTGACGGCACCGCGCCCGGCGCGATCCCGGAGGCCGAACGCGTGCCGACGAGCGCCAACCCCCTCGTCGGGACCGACGGTCTCGTGCACTGACGCGCGTGCCCACGGGTGGCGCGGGGGAGTGGCGCGTCGTCGATGGCAGGGCATAGCGTCAACGGTGTGGATCAGGTAACTCTCGTTCTCGTGCGTCATGGCGAGTCGGAGGGCAACGTGGCAGCGGAGGCGGCGCTGCGCGATGACCTCGAGCGCATCGACGTGCCCGTGCGCGACCCCGACATCGAACTGAGCGAACTCGGCCGCCGACAAGCCGCCGCCGTCGGCACGTGGCTCGCGAAACAGCCCGCCGACGATCAGCCGGACGTCACGTGGACGAGCCCGTATCGACGCGCGCGTCAGACGGGCCAGATCGCGCTCGACAAGGCGTCGCTCGAACTGCCCGTCCTCGTCGACGAGCGTCTGCGCGACCGCGACATGGGTGTCACCGACATGCTCACCGGGCGCGGCATCCGCGACGCCTACCCCGAGGAGGCGAAGCGTCGCGAATGGATCGGCAAGTTCTACTACCGCCCCTCCGGCGGCGAATCCTGGGCCGACGTCGCCGGCCGCGTCCGCGCCGTCATGGCCGATCTGCGTCTGCGCGCCGCGGGCAAGACGGTGCTCGTCACGGCGCACGACGTCGTCAACCTCATGTTCTGCTACGTCGCCGAGGGCATGGACGAGGACGCCGTCATGGAGCGCGCCCGCACGAACGGAATGCGCAACGCAGCGATCTGCCGCCTCGTCAGCGACGACGAATCGCCGACCGGCTGGCGCCTGCTCGACTACAACCTCGACGAACACTTGCGCGACGCGGGCATCGCCGTCACCGATCAACCGGGCGCGGCCGACGACATCGACGCACATGGTTCGGCGCAGCGCGACGAGAAGCGCGAGTCCGACGACAGCGCGTCGAACGCCGGCGAGAATGAGACGCCAGCATGAGCATCGAGCGCCCCGAGATCCCCGATGTCGCACGCGGCGGTGACGCCATGTCGCCGACGACGGTGACGCCCAATCTGCTGCGCAGCTGGCCGCTGCCCGAGCCGACCGGCACGAAGTACAGCCGCGGCCAGCGCCTCGTCATCGGCGGCGATCGATCGACGCCTGGCGCGGCGATGCTGTCCGGGCAGGCGGCACTGCGCGTCGGGCTCGCGCAGGGCCTCGTGTGGGGCAAGCACGTCCATGCTGCGGCCGGGGATGTGCTCGCGGCCGAACACGGGCGCGTCGGCTTCCTCGCCGGTGAGATCCCGCCCCGCCTGCCCATGGCACTCGCCACCCTGCGGTGACTGACGCCCGGGCCCTGGCCGCGAAACTCGTTGCCGCGCACGGTGAGACGTTCGCCGAACGCGCCGGTGTGAGACTCGTCGACGAACCTGCGGCGCCGTGGCAGCTGCTCGTCGTCGCACAGTTGCTGTCGGCTCGCATCCGCGCCGAGGCGGCCCTTGCGAGCGCGCGCGAGCTGTTCGCGATCGGCTGCACGACACCGTCGGGCACCCGTGCGACGTCGTGGCAGCAACGCGTCGACGCCCTCGGCCGCGGCGGCTACCGGCGCTACGACTTCTCGACGTCGACGCGTCTCGGCAAGAACGCCGAGACGATCCGCGAGCGATGGGACGACGACCTGCGGCGTCTGCGCGACGAAGCGGGCGCTGACCCGAAACGGATCGTGAAGCTGCTGCAGGAGTTCGACGGCATCGGCCCGACGGGCGCGGGCATCGTCGTGCGCGAGGTGCAGTCGACGTGGCACCTGAGAGAACCCTTCGCCGACACGCTGACGGTCAAGGGCGCCCGGCTGGCGGGGTTACCCACCGACGCCGCAGCCCTGGCCGACCTCGTCGCCCCTGACGAGCGCGCCGCCCTCGCCGCGGCACTCGTCGTCGTCGCTCGACAGCCGGGTGTGTTCGACGAGCTCGGCTGAGGGCGCGGGCTCGCCCGACGCGTCGCTTTCGATCGCCTCAGCGAGGTCGGCGCAAGCGCCCGCCACAGCCACGATCGTCCTCGCCCGTCAGCAGTCGCAGCGGCGGCGGCCTTGCGTGCCAGACCGTACCGTCGACCCGCCGCGTGAGCGACAGGTCGAGCACCCGTCATGTCATGGTGACCAAAAGGGCTGGTCGAAACGCCCCACGTGCGTCGTCCGCCTGCCACGATGAGCGCATGAGTACACCAGCTGACGCCGCAGCGTCGCGGCAGGCCGCCACCGCGGCCGCATCCCGTCGCCTCTCCGTCGAGACCACGGGCATCGAGATCATCGACGAATCGGAGCGTACGGCGCGCCCGCGCGACCTGTTCTGGCCATGGTTCGCGGCCAACGTCAGCGTCTTCGGCATGGCGACCGCCTCGTTCGTCCTCGGCTTCGGCATCTCTTTCGCGCAGGCGCTCGCGGTGTGCGTCGTCGGCGTCGTCCTGTCGTTCCTGCTGTGCGGGCTCATCGCCGTCGCCGGCAAGCGGGGCAGCGCGCCGACGATGGTGCTGTCGCGCGCCGCGTTCGGTGTCCGCGGCCAGAAGGTGCCGGGCGTCATCTCGTGGCTTACGTCGATCGGGTGGGAGACGTTCCTGTCGATCATGGCGGTGCTCGCGACGTCCACGATCTTCGACCGGCTCGGCTGGGGCGGTGGCACGGCCACGAAGATCGTCGCCGCCGTCGTCGTCGCCGCAATGATCGTGCTCGCCTCCGTCGCCGGCTACCACATCATCATGAAGCTGCAGTCGATCCTCACCTGGCTGACGGGGCTCGCCACCCTCGCCTACGTTGCCCTCACCCTCGACGAGGTGCACTGGAGCGCGGTGACGGCCGTCCCCGCCGGTTCATGGCAGGCGGTGACGGGCGCGCTCGTCATGGTGATGACGGGGTTCGGCCTCGGCTGGATCAACATCGCCGCCGACTGGTCGCGCTACCAGCGCCGTGACGCTTCGGGCGGCGCGATCGTCTTCTGGAACACGTTCGGCGGCGCCGTCGCGCCCGCCCTGCTGCTGACGTACGGTCTGCTGCTCGCCGCATCGAATCCGAAGCTCGAGGAAGGCATCGCCGCCGACCCCGTCGGCACGCTCGCGACGATCCTGCCGACGTGGTTCCTCATCCCGTTCCTCGTCGCGGCCGTACTCGCGCTCGTGTCGGGCGCGGTTCTCGGCATCTACTCCTCGGGCCTGACGCTGCTCAGCCTCGGCGTGCGCATCCCACGGCCGGCGGCGGCGCTCGTCGACGGTGCGATCCTGACGCTCGGCACGATCTGGGTCGTGTTCTTCGCGCAGGACTTCCTCGGCCCGTTCCAGTCGTTCCTCATCACCCTCGGCGTGCCGCTCGCGTCGTGGGCGGGCATCATGATCGCCGACATCGCGCTGCGGCGCCGCGACTACGACGAGGCCGCGCTGTTCGACGCCCGCGGGCGCTACGGCACGTTCGACTGGACGTCACTGGCCGTCCTCGCCGTCGCCTCCGTCATCGGGTGGGGGCTCGTCGTCAACAGCTTCGCCGCGGACGCGTCGTGGAACAACTGGCAGGGCTACCTGTTCGACCCGCTCGGCCTCGGCCACGAGACGACGGACGGTTGGAGCGGCGACTGGGCCTACTCCAACATCGGCGTGCTCCTCGCGCTCGTGCTGTCATTCGTCGCGACGCTGCTGCTGCGACGTGGGCGGGTGCGTCGTCAGGAACTCGACGATGACGCCGAACGCGGCGTTGTGGGCTCGGACGACCGGCGCGGGAAGGTGACGTCATGATCGCCGACGGGCTTCCCGACGACGCGTGGCTCGTCATCATCGACCCGCAGGTGGTGTTCGCCTCGTCCTCGAGCGAGTGGGGTTCGCCGATGTTCTCCGCCGCGCTCACGCCGATGCATGCATTGGCTGAGCGGTACACCGGCCGCACGATCGTCACGCGCTTCGTGCCGCAGCTGCCGCCGCAAGGATCGTGGGCGGATTACTACGCCGTGTGGCCGTTCGCGGCCCGCCCGGGCGACGACGAGATGTATGCCCTCGTGCCCGAGGTCGCCGACATAGCGGCGGGCGCCCACCATGTCGACGAACCGACGTTCGGCAAGTGGGTCGAGCAGGTGCGCGCACTCACAGGCGACACCCCGACGCTCGTGCTCGCGGGTGTCTCCACCGACTGCTGCGTCGTCGCGACAGCACTCGCTGCCGCTGACGCCGGGGCGCGCGTCCACGTCGTCGCCTCGGCCTGCGCCGGCTCGGACGTCACGAACCACGAGCGCGCCCTCGACCTCATGCGACTGTTCGCGCCGCAGATCACGGTGCACTGAAGCGTGTGCTGACGACGCGTCTCGACCTGACGTCGTGTCGTCAACAGGGTGCGTACTGCTCGACGGATGGGAGCAGCAGCCCCGCGCGGCGGCCTTCGAGCTCGAAGGCAACGACGCGCGCCCAGCAGGCGTCGAACTGCTGAAGAAGGCAGCCTGGGCCACCACCTCCCCGGTACATTGGGGCGTCATGGCCGAACATCACACGCCCACGCCCAGCGTCCCCACCCGTCGACGGGTGATGGCGCTCGCCGGGCTGGCCGGCGTCGTCGCCGTCACGGGAGCGGGGGCGACGAAGGTGGTCGCCGCGCACGGCGAGGGGCGTACGAACTGCTCGGCGCAGTCGGTCGTGCAGGTCGCGGCTCCCGCGGCGATCGCCGACGCCGTTCGTCACGCGGCGGATCAGGTCGAGGCGCGCGGTGACGTATGCGCGTCGTACAGCGTCAACTCGCAGAACCCGGGCGACACGTACCAGTCGATCATCACGAGTTCGCCGAGCGAACCGCAGGTGTGGATCAGCGACTCGCCCGCGTGGACGCAGCTCATCGAGAAGAAGCTCGGCAGCGGCTGGGTGACGACGGGCGACACGATCGCGACGAGCCCCGTCGTCATGGGCGTGCCCGCGAGCCTGCGCAGCGCGGCGAAAAAACCCAACAGTTGGTTGAGCGTGCTCGACAACAAGCTGCCCGTCAGTTTCATCGACACCGATGTCGCGACGGAGAGCCTGCTCACCGTCGTCGCCGCAGATCAACAGGCCAACACCAATGACGCGCGCTCCGACCTCATGCGCGCGGTGCTGCGCCTGTCGCGGTCGCTGACGACGGCCGCGACGATGGACGGCAACGCGCTGCAGGGCGCCGACCGCGCGCGCATCTACCCGGTGAGCGAGCAGCAGATGCTCGCGTTCAACAAGGCCCACCCCGACAAGCCGCTGACGCCGATGGTGCCGACGGGCGGCGCGAAACAACTCGAGTATCAGTGGGTGACGCCGGTGCGCGGCACCCAGGCCGACAGCGCTGCCCTCGATGCGCTGAAGCAGCAGTTGCTCAGCCCCGCGGAGAAGACCTACCGCAGCGAGCAGGGCTTCCGCAACGGCGGCAGTGACGCTCCGGCGGGCGGCAGCGTCCTACCGGCCTTGCTGCCGATGATGGCGCCTGCATCGCAGGCGACGACCGTCAGCGCCGACACGGCCTGGACGAACCTCAAGAAGGACGCGCGGATGCTCGTCCTCATCGACGTCTCCGGGTCGATGCAGACGAAGATCGACGGCGGCCAGAGCCGCATCGAGCTGATGGAGAGCACCGCCATCGCGGCGCTCGACGTGCTGCCGAAGACCACGCGCCTCGGGGCCTGGGCGTTCAGCTCCGACCTGCAGAAGAACCACGTCGACTACCTGCCGCTGACGAACGGTGAGCAGCCGATCCTCGACGACACCTACCGAAACGGCCTCATCGCGAAGGCGCACACGCTGCCGGGCCTCGCAGCGAAGAACGGCGACACGGCGCTGTACGACACGATCGCGGCGGCGTACAAGAGCGTCACCGACACCTACGACCCGAACTACGTCAACTCCGTCGTCGTCCTCACCGACGGCACGAACGACGACCCCAACGGCGGCCTCGCGCTCGATCAGCTCCTCGCGCGCCTCAAGTCGCAGTACTCGGCCGACAAGCCCGTCAAGATCGTGACGATCTCGCTCGGCACGGGTACCGATCCCGACGCGCTCAAGCGCATCGCCAAGGCCACTGACGGCCTCAGCTACCAGACGAAGACACCCGAGCAGATCTCCGGCGTGTTCGTCGACGCGTTCCTGCGACGCTCCGACTACTGAGCGCCGGGGAGCCTGACGACGAACGCCAGGTTTCACCGATAACCTGCCGTGGTGACGAACGAACACGTGAACGCTGCGCACGAGACGATGAACGCGGCGGACGAAGACCGTCGTCAGGCCGTGCGTGATGCCGCCGCGGTGTGGCAGCGTCACCTCGTCGACCTCGGCGGGCGCAACTCGCTGCTGTGGCAGCGCACCGACGACTCCGTCGAGCTCGACCTCACGACGGCGCACCCGGCGGGCGTCGCGAAGCTGCTGTCGGGACGTAGCGTGCTGCTGTCGCAGATCGTGCGCTCGGAGCACGCGTACGCCGAGGCGTACGAGAAGGCGCTCGCGATCCGTGACCTGTCACGCGAACTGCTCGAGGAGCGCGGCATCCTCAGCTGTTTCCTCGCCCTCGGCCGCGCGACGTGGCAGATGAGCGGTGACGCGGTGCCGGCCGCGCCGATCCTGTTGCGCCAGTGCGACATCCACTTCGGTGGCCGCGGCGGTGACGATCTCGTCCTCGAGGTCTCGCGCACCGTCGAACTCAACTCGGCGCTGTCCACCTACTTCGCCTCACGCGGCATCAACATCGACCACGAGTACGTGACGGCGTCGTCGGCCGGCCCGCACGGGTTCGACCCGGCCCCGACGTACGCGATGATGCGCCGCGCGGGCGCGTCGATCCCGGGGTTCCGCATCGACGAGCGCCTCGTCGTCTCGACGTTCAGCTACGCGAAGCTTTCGATGGTGCGCGACGTCGCAGAGCAGGCGCCGCGCCTGCACACGCACCCCGTCGTCGCCGCGATGGCCGGTGACGAGGCGTCGATCTTCGACGTCGGCGCCGAGGCGCCCGCCGCTGGGCTCGACGCCGACCCGCGCGAGGAGTTTCTCGTCCTCGACGCCGACTCGGCGCAGCAGGCGGCGATCGACGCCGTCATGGGTGGACAGCACCTCGTCCTCATGGGCCCACCCGGCACCGGCAAGAGCCAGACGATCGCAAATCTCGTCGCCACCCTGACCGCGCACGGCAAGAGCGCGCTGTTCGTCGCGGAGAAGCGCGCCGCGATCGACGCCGTCATCGGACGGCTGTCGGCGCTCGGCCTCGGCGACCTCATGCTCGACGCGCACGCCGGTTCCGGCACGCCCGCCGACCTCGTCGACACCCTCGCGCGACGCCTCGTCACCGCGCCCGCAGCGGGTGCCCCGCACGTCGGTGACGCCCTACGCTCACCGCACGGCGACGGTCCGAGCGCGGATGGGCCGGACCCGCGCGTCATCGACGAACTCGAATCCGAGCGCGTCACCCTGATCGAGCACGTGCGCGCCCTGCACCGCGTGCGCGACCCGTTCGGCGTCAGCGCGCACGACGCGCAGAGCCGCATCGCCGAACTCAACGCCCTGCCGCACCCGCCGCGCTCACGCGTGCGTCTCGAGGGCGAGCCGCTCAACCGTCTCGACACCGAGGCGCGCGACGAGACCGGACGCACGCTGCTCGGACTCGCGCAGGATCGCGCGTGGAAGGGCGAGGGCGAACCCGACGCCTGGTTCGGCGCGCGCGTGCGCGGTAGCGAGCACAGCGAACGCGCTCGAGACCTCGTGCTGCGACTGGCCGGCGATGACGGCTCGGTTGGCGGAGGCTCGGGCGACGACGGCTCGGCCGATGAGGCCGGCGGCGAACTGGCCCGCCACCGTGCGTCGCTCGCGGCCCTCGCGGACGCGGCAGGGTTGCCCGTGCCGACGACGATGACGCAGGCCTCGGACGTGCTCGACCTCATGAGCCACGTGACGAAGACCCTCGACGTGTTCACCTCCGACGTGTTCGCGCTCGACCTCGACGCGGGCGTCGTCGCGAGCGCGCCGCGTACCGAGCGCAAGGGCGCCGAGCACCAGGTGGGCGCGATGGAGCGTCGCCGGCTGCTCAAGGAGGCCCGCGCGACGCTGCGTCCCGGGCGTCCGCCCGAGGATCTGCACGCCATGCTGCAGCGCGCCGCCGACGAGCAGGCGCGCTGGCGTGAGTTCGGCGGGCAGGGGCGCCCCTGCGTGCCGCCGATGACGGAGCAGGTGCGCGCCGCGCACACGCGCCTGACCGACGAACTCGACTGGCTCGGGCAGCGTCTCGAGGGCACGCGCGGTGCGACGAACCTCGTGACGCTCGACCTCGACGAGCTCGCCGCACGCCTCCAGACCCTCGCCGCCGACGCCGACCGTATCGAGGTCGCGGCGCGCTCCGGCTCGCAGATCGACCGCCTGCGCGCTCTCGGCCTCGGACCGGTCGTCGACGACTTCGCGGCGCGGGGCGTGAACGAGGACGCCGTGCCCGCCGAGTGGGAGTTCATCTGGTGGACGAGCGTGCTCGAGCGCGTGCGCCGTCAGGATCCGGCATACGAGGAGCACCGCGGCAACGACCTGCGCGCCGCCGCGCAGCGCTACGCAGCAGCCGATCGCCGTCACCTCGACGAGACACCGCACCGCGTGCGTCAGCGCGCCTACCGGCGCATCGACGCCGTCGCGCAGCACCTGCCCGAGCAGGTCGAGGCGATGGAGGCGGCTCTCGTCTTCGGTCACCACGCGGGCAGCGCCGACGCGCTGCGTCAGGCCTTCGCCGGTGCGCCGGATCTCATGACGGCGCTCGCGCCGTGCTGGGCGATGAGCCCGCTCGTCGTCGCGCAGACGCTGCCGCCGGGGCGCTGGTTCGACGTCGTCATCTTCGACGAGGCGAGCCAGATCCCGCCCGCCGAGGCGATCTCGGCGATCTCGCGTGGCGTGCAGGTCGTCGTCGCCGGTGACACACAGCAGCTCGCGCCGACGAGCTTCTTCCAGCGCACCTCGGCGGGGGAGGACACCGCGCACACGGGCGAATCCGTGCTCGACGTGCTCGCCGGCCTGCTGCCCGTGCGCCACCTGCGCTGGCACTACCGCTCTCTCGACGAGCGTCTCATCGCCTTCTCCAACGAAGCGGTCTACGAGGGTGAACTCATCACCTTCCCGCGCGCCGACGTCGAGAACGTGCTGCGCCTTCACCGCGTCGAGGTGCGCGAACCGTACCCCGACGAGGCGGCGCCGGATCAGGGCAAGGCCGAGGTCGAGGCCGTCCTCGACCTCGTGCGTCAGCACGCCGCGCAGCGCCCGCACGAGTCGCTGGGCGTCATCACCCTCGGCCTCACGCATGCTCGCCGCCTCGAACGTGCCGTCACCGCGCAGGCACGCGTCGACAGCGAGCTCGCCGCGTTCCTCGCCGCCCACCCGGAGGCGCCGTTCTTCGTCAAGAACCTCGAACGCGTCCAGGGCGACGAGCGCGACGCCGTCATCCTCTCCCTCGGCATCGCGCCGTACCCCACGGGCGCTCTCGTGCGCCGGTTCGGGGCGCTCAACCACGTCGGCGGTGAGCGTCGCCTCAACGTCGCCATCTCCCGCGCGCGCCGACGGATGGACGTCGTCTCCGCGTTCACCGGCGACGAGGTCGACCCGGCCGCGCTGCGCTCGCGTGGCGCGGTGCTCCTGCGCGACTTCCTGCTCTACGTCGCCGAGTGCGATGAGCGTCTCGACACCGGCGCGGGCGAGCCGGAGCTCGACGGTGACGAACTCGTCACCGTCGTCGCCGGGCGACGGCGCCGCACGTCGTCGTCGGGGTCGGTGGCGCTGCGCCGCGTCGGCGCGGACGCCGTCATCGTGCCCGTGCCGTACGTCGTCGAGGACCTCGCGCGGCGCCTGCGCGCCGAGGGCCTCGTCGTGCACACCGGGTACGGGCACTCGCGGATGCGCGTCGACCTGGCCGTCGAGCATCCGAAGGAGCCCGGCCGCATGCTGCTCGCCGTCGAGAGCGACGGTGACGCCTACGCCGCGATGGGCAGTGTCCGCGAACGCGATCGGCTGCGCCCCGAGGCGCTGGCGCGGCTCGGCTGGCACCATGATCGCGTGTGGACCGTCGACCTGTTCCGCGATCCGGCCCGCGATAGCTCCCGCATCGTCGCGCTCGTGGGTCGCCTCCTCGCGGAGGAGAACGATGAGCGATTCTGAGCCCCGTCGTCGCCGTCCGCGCCGGGCGTCGGCGCCTGCGACGCGGACGGTGGACGGGCAGACGAGCGTTGCCACGAGCCGCGACGGTGAGGTCGCCGCTGACGGCGCCGCTGCGCCCGCGTCGGCCACGCCTGACGCCGACTGGTCGCGCTGGTGGAGCCGTGACGACGACGCGCCGGGGCCGCGCAGCGCTCAGGATCAGTGGTACCTCGATCAGCGTCCGCCGCACTGGGGTTGAGCCTGGGCTCCGGGGGAGTGGCGGAGCGGACATGACGAAGGGCGTGAACACCATGGTGTTCACGCCCTTCGTGCGTGTCAGAGACCGAGAGGCCTCATGCGCTCGGTGAGCCTCAGAGGCGGCGGCCGGCGCGCAGCTCGTCGCGGATCTCGGCGAGCAGCGACAGCTCGGTGTCCTCGGCGTCAGCCGGCTTGGCGAAGCGGGCCTTGGCAGCCTCGTAGGGCTTGACCATCGCGAAGTACACGACGAACGCGAGGACGAGGAAGCTGACGAGAACCGTGAGGAACGCGCCGACGTGGACGCCGCCCGGCTTGTAGGACGAGAAGTCCGGCGTGCCGCCGAGCTTGCCCAGCAGGTCCATGACGATCGTGACGAAGGCCTCGACGACCTTCGCGAACGCGCCGGCCATGATGAAGGCGACGGCAAGCTCGATGAGATTGCCGCGCATGATGAAGTCCTTGAAGCCCTTCATGGCTTCTCCTAACTGCTCGGAATGCTGTGTGGAAGGTGCAGTGATGAGAGTACCCAGATGGGTGGAAAGTCGGGAAATCAAAACGGCCAGGCGTGTCGTCGTGCGTGATATAAGGCCATCGCTCACAGGCAGCCGGTGACGAGGAGGCCGCTTCCCGAATCCGCGGCGTCTCCCAGATGTTTGGCCACGCGGACGGTCTCGGCATCGGTCAGCGCGATCGAGACCGTGCTTGGCGACGTGTTCGACATCACATCGCGAGCGGGAACTCGAGACGAACCCGGGTAGGTCGGGGCGCAGCTGACGAGCCGCGTCCCGGAGGCGTCCCACACGTCGACGCGGGCGGCATCCTGTGGGTTCGGCCCCACCGCCGTGATGCGCACGATGTGGCGTCCCCGCAGAGCGGCCGGTGCAGGGCCGTCGGCCGAGGCGCCCGACGTGGCCGCGGACGCCGCAGGAGCGGGGGCGCCGCCCGACGGTGCCGCGAGCGCCGCGCCGACGAGCAGGCAGGTGATGGCCGCGGCCTTGCGCAGCCGGCGGCGACGCGTCGCGGCCGCGCGCGTCGGGGCGTTGAGGCGGTGGACGACGTCGAGGGTGCGCAGTGAGGGCATGGCTCGACGCTAGGGCGAACCGCGTCGACGGCGCGCGTCGTCACGCCGCAGGCTGTGGATCAGGGTGCCCGGCCGTCACACCTGGGGATGGCCGTCAGGCGTCGGAGCTGCTCGAACCGCTCGAGCTCGAACCGGAACTCGAGCTCGTGCCGGAGGAACGGCTGTCGGTGCGGTAGAAACCCGCCCCCTTGAACGTCACGCCGACGCTGTTGAACACCTTGCGCAGCGGGCCGCCGCACTCGGGGCACGTCGTGAGAGCGGGGTCGTCGAACGACTGGCGCGCCTCGAAACCGTGGCCGCATTCCTTGCACGCGTAGGCGTAGGTGGGCATCGTCATTCCTTCTCTCGTGCCGGCGGGCGGCGCTGGTTCGACTGCGTCATGGTAAGGCAGCGTCAGGGTGAGGCAGGCGCGCGTCGCTCATGCGCGGGGCGCGGTGGGCATGCGCCAACCGGCGAGGCGTCCGCCCTCGCTCACCTCGCGGAAGCGGGCGAGGGTGCGCGCGCGCACCGTCTCCTTCGTCACGACGAGCAGTTGATCGCCGGCGCGCAGCACGCTGCGCTCGCCGGGCACGTAGCTGCGATCGCCGTTGACGACGAGGGTGACGTTCGCGCCGACCGGTAGGCGCAGCTCGTACAGCATGACGCCGACGAGCTGCGAGTGCTCGCCGACCTTGACGTGCAGCATGTCGGCGCGCAGTTCCGTCAGCGGTGTGTTCTCGACCTCGAGCTCGACGGCGTGCGCGTCGTTGCCGATGCCGAGCATGCGGGCGACGAGCGGCAGCGTCGGGGCCTGCAGGAACGTGAAGACGACGACGAGGACGAAGACGAGGTCGAAGATCCAGCGCATCTGCTCGGCGCCCGCGGTGAGCGGCACCGTCGCGAGGACGACCGGCACCGCGCCGCGAAGCCCTGCCCATGACAGGAACACCTGCTCGCGCCAGGAGAAGCCGAACGGCGTCATCGACGCGATGATCGAGGCGGGGCGGGCGAGCAGGAGCAGGACGAAGCCGACGACCATGGCGGGCACGAACTGGTCCATGAGGCGGCTGGGGGAGGCGAGCAGGCCGAGCAGGACGAACAGGCCGATCTGCGCGAGCCACCCCATCGCCTGCCCGAAGCCGCGCACGGCCTGACGGTGGGGGATCGGCATGTTGCCGAGGACGAGCGCCGCGAGGTAGGTCGCCATGAAGCCGCTCGTGTGGACGACGGACGCCGCGGCATAGGCGAGGACACCCCCGGCGACGACGCCGATGGCGAACAGACCTGACGAGCCGGGCGCGATGCGCTGCGAGAGGGCGCCGAGCACCCAGCCGACAGCGAGGCCGACGAGCGCGCCACCGGCGAGTTCGAACACGGCCATCCCGGCGAGGGAGAGGACGCCGTGGTGCTCGCCGCCGGGCACCACCTCGTCCGCGAGGGCGACGACGAGCAGCACGACGGGCGCGTCGTTGAAGCCCGACTCGGCCTCGAGCACGCCAGCGAGGCGATGCGGCAGCGGCACCTTGCGCAGCACCGAGAACACGGCCGCGGCGTCCGTCGAGGAGACGATGGCGCCGAGCAGCAGCGACGTCTTCCAGTCGAAGTCGAGCAGGAGGTGCGTCGCCGAACCGACGACCGCGACGGAGACGAGCACGCCGAGCGTTGACAGCAGCAGGGCCGGGGCGACGGACGCGCGGATGCTGCTCCACTGCGTCGTCAGACCGCCCTCGATGAGGATGAGGATGAGCGCGCAGTAGCCGAGCACCTGCGTGAGGTTCGTGTTCTCGAAGCCGATGCCGAGCCCGCCCTCACCGAGAGCGACGCCGATCGCGAGGTAGATGAGCAGCGTCGGCAGCCCCGAGCGGTTGGCGAGGCGGACGGCGGCGACGGCGACGAGCAGGACGAGCGAGCCGACCAGCAGCGTCAGCGGCAGGTCGGCGGTGTCGAACCCGGTGGCGGCGGCGGCTTCGATCATCGGGCCCCCTCCTCAGGTCGGCGTCAGCGGGTGGGTGCGTCGGCGTCGGCTCGGCCTCGTCGTGGGCCGGTGCCTCAGTATCCCAGGGCGACGCCGAAGCGGACGAGACCGTCCACGGTGAGGGCCGCGTCGACGCGTTCGTCATGCGCCTCGACCGGGATGCGGGGCGCATCGGGGCCGGTCAGCAGCTCGTCGGGAAAGACGACGGCGACGACGGGTGTGCCCGGCCGTCGGCGCGGCAGGGCGCGGTCGTAGCAGCCGCCGCCCTGGCCGAGGCGTTCGCCGTTCGGGCCGATCGCGAGCGCGGGCGCGATGACGAGGTCGGCGGCCGCGATGCCACCCGTGCCCAGGTCGTCGCCCGTGGCGGCGTCACGCCAGGACAGGTCGAGATCGGCGAGCGTGATCGGCACGAGCAGGCGCCCGCGCGCCCTGACCGCGGCGTTGATCGGTTCGAGGTTCGACTCGCTCGCCAGCGGCTCGAACGAGGTGACGCATGTGGCGCGTGCCAGCAGCGGTTCGAGGTGATGCAGCAGCGCAAGTCCGTCGGCGTGACGTTGCTCGGCGCTCGTCGCATCACGACGCTCTCGACGCGCGGCGCGAAGTCGTGTGCGCAAATCGCGCTTGGCGAGGCGCTCGCGCTCGTCGGGCGTCGGCTCGACGTCGCGCGGAGGTGTCGCGCCGGTCGGCGCATCCGGGGCCCCGTTGTCGGTCATGAGGGCTAGCCTAGGCTCATGACTGAAACGCCGTCCTCCGCTCCTCGCCGTCGCGCGCGCAAGGCCGTCATTCCGGCCGCCGGGCTCGGCACGCGCTTCCTGCCTGCCACGAAGGCCATCCCCAAGGAGATGCTGCCGGTCGTCGACAAGCCGGCCATCCAGTACGTCGTCGAAGAGGCGGTGCGCGCAGGGGTTCCCGACATCCTCACGATCACCGGTCGTTCCAAGGCTGCTCTCGAGGATCACTTCGACCGCCACTGGGAGCTCGAGCGGGCCCTCGAGAAGAAGGGCGACGAGAAGCGCCTCAAGCGTGTGCAGAAGTCGGCCGACCTCGGTGAGGTCCACTTCATCCGCCAGGGCGAGCCGCGCGGCCTCGGCCACGCCGTGCTCGTCGGGCGCAACCACGTCGGCGACGAGCCGTTCGCCGTCCTGCTCGGCGACGACCTCATCGACGAGGACGACCACCTGCTCGAGCAGATGATCGATGTCCAGGCCAACCACGGCGGGTCCGTCATCGCGCTCATGGAGGTGCCGGACGACCAGATCCACCTCTACGGCTGCGCCGCGGTCGAGCCGATCGACGGTGAGGGCGAAGACGTCGTGCGCGTCACCGGTCTCGTCGAGAAGCCAGCCGCGGGGGAGGCGCCGAGCAACCTCGCGATCATCGGCCGCTACGTGCTCGACCCGTCGATCTTCGCGGTGCTCGAGAAGACGGAGCCGGGACGCGGCGGCGAGATCCAGCTGACGGACGCGCTCGCCGAGCGTGCGAGCGCGACGGGTGAGGGCGCCGGCGTCATCGGTGTCGTCTTCCGCGGCAGCCGCTACGACACGGGCGACCGTCTCGACTACCTCAAGGCGGTCGTGCGTCTCGGCACGCGTCACAACGAGTTCGGTTCCGACTTCCGCTCCTGGCTGCAGGGCTGGGTCGAGACCGACGAGGGCAAGGGGCGCACGCGCACCGAGCGCGGCGCCTGACGCCATCCAGCATTAGGATGACGCCCCGTTCGCAACCGAATCCGGTTGCGAACGGGGCGTTGTCGGTGGTGGGTTGCACAATGGGGGCATGTCGCACGCCCCCGAACTCATCACCGATGCCGAGCACCTCGCGCGCATCCTCGCGGCCGTTCCACGGCTGCCTGCGCGGCGGGTGGCGCTGGCCGACGGCGGCTGGGTCGGTGACGTCCTCGGGCGGGCGCTCGCCGCTGACGTGTGCAGCGGCGTCGACCTGCCGGGGTTCACGAATTCCGCGATGGACGGGTACGCCCTGCGAACCGAGGACGCTGCGGACGACGAGCTACCCGTCGTCGGCGACATCCCCGCCGGTGACACGCGGGAGCTGACGTGCGCGCCGGGTGAGGCCTGGCGCATCATGACGGGCGCGCCGGTGCCGTCGGGGACGACGACGGTGGTGCCGGTCGAGCAAAGCGACGGTGGGCTGGAGCGCGTGCGGTTCACGGGCGAGGTGGAGGACGGGCGCCACATCCGCCGACGCGGCGAGGACGTGCGCATCGGCGACGTCCTGCTGCGCGCCGGGGCGATCATCGCACCGCAACACGTCGCCGTCATCGCCTCGGCGGGAGTGGATCACATCGAGGTGGCACCGCGCCCGCGCGTCGTCGTGCTGTCGACGGGGGACGAGCTGCGTCCGGCCGGAGAAGCGCTGCAACATGGGCAGATCCACGATTCGAACGGGCCGATGCTCGCTGCGCTCGTCGCTGCGGTGGGAGCCGAAATCGGCGAGGTCGCGCACGTACGTGACGATGCCGGCGAGGTGGCGCGGGTGCTGGAGCGTGCCGTCGCGACGGCTGACGCCGTCATCACGACGGGTGGGGTGAGCGCGGGGGCGTATGACGTCGTCAAGGCCGCGCTGATCGAGGCGGGCGAGGTGACGTTCGACAAGGTCGCGATTCAGCCCGGCAAGCCGCAGGGTTTCGGGCTGCTCGGCGAGCGAGGGGTGCCGGTGTTCACGCTGCCCGGCAACCCGATGAGCACGCTCGTGTCGTTCTGGGTGTTCGTCGCGCCCGCGCTCGCGCACATGAGCGGGCGCCCGGCGCCCGTGTGGCGACGCGGGGTCGTGCGTGGCCCGGGGTGGACGTGCCCGCGTGGACGTGCCCAGTACGCGCGCGTCCACGCGGTGCGCGGCGCTGACGGCGAGCTGGCGATCCGTGCCAATGCGCGCCAGGGATCGCATCACCTCGGTGAGTTGGGCGGGGCCAACGCGCTCGCGCGCGTGTCGCGAGAGGCCCGCCAGGTCGAGACGGGTGAGATGCTCGACGTGCTCGTGCTCGACGGGCCGATCGACGCGCCCCTGGCGGGCGCCTACGACGAGAACTTGGCGGACGAGAAGGAGTGACATGAGCGACCTCACCCACGTGCGTGGTGACGGCAGCGCGCACATGGTCGACGTCGCGGCGAAGGCCGTGACGCGACGTTCGGCGTCAGCGGCGGGGCGCGTGCTGCTGAGCGAGCGCGCCGTGGCGGCGCTGCGTGACGGTGACGTGCCCAAGGGTGACGCCCTCGCCGTCGCACGCATCGCGGGGTTGCAGGCCGCCAAGCGCACCCCTGACCTCATTCCGCTCGCCCACCCGATCGCGGTGCACGGTGTCGAGGTCGACCTCGACGTCACCGACGACGGCGTCGACATCCGCGCCACGGTCGTCACCGCCGATCGCACCGGTATCGAGATGGAAGCGCTGACCTGTGTGAGCGTGGCGGCGCTCGCGCTCATCGACATGGTCAAGGTCGTCGACAAGCATGCGCGCATCACTGACGTGCGTGTCACGGCGAAGTCGGGTGGGCGTAGCGGTGACTGGCATGAGTGAACGGCGCGCCGCCGTCGTCACGTGCTCGACGCGGGCCGCGCAGGGGATCTACACCGACGCGACAGGGCCCGTCATCGCGGCATGGCTACGTGAGCGGGGGTGGACGGTCGACGCGCGACTCGTCGCCGACGGGCCGGCGGTGGGCGACGCGATCGGTGACGCGCTCGCGCTCGGGTGCCGCGTCGTCGTCACGACCGGCGGGACGGGCGTGTCGCCGAGCGACGCGACGCCGGAGCAGACGCGGCCGTACCTCACGATGCAGCTCAGCGGCGTCGAGGAGGTGTTGCGTGCGAAGGGTGTGGCCGCAGGGGTGGCGACGGCCGTCCTTTCGCGTGGGCTCGCCGGCATCGCGGACGGCGCCGCAGGGCGCGCGTTCGTCGTCAACCTGCCTGGCTCGCGTGGGGGAGTGGCCGACGGTCTCGACGTGCTCGACGGCATCCTCGAGCACGTCATGGCGCAGCTCGGCGGAGGATCGCACTGATGGGTCCGGGCACGTGGCCCGTCACGCTGCGGCGGCGCTATCGCGGCGGTGAGCTGGGGTTGCGTCCGTTGCATCCCCGTCGGGATCTGCAGGAGTGGAGTGCGCTGCGCGCCGCGAACCGCCGGTGGACGGGCCCCTGGGATTCGACGAACCCCTACCCCGAGCCGGCGCTGGGCTTCAAGGCGGCCGTCAAGGAGCAGAACGCTGAGGCACGCGCGGGTCGGTTGTTGCCGTGGGCGATGACGTGGAACGGTGCCCTGGCCGGGCAGGTGCACATCTTCACGATCGTGCGTGGGGCGCAGCAGGGCGGCACGATCGGCTACTGGATCGGTGAACGCTTCGCCGGGCACGGCCTGACGCCCATGGCCGTCGCGATGGCCGCCGACCACGCGTTCGGTGTGGAGCGGTTGCACCGCCTCGAGATCAACGTGCGCCCCGACAACGCCAACTCGCTGCGCGTCGTCGAAAAACTCGGCTGGCGTGACGAAGGCGTGCGCCGCGAGTTCCTCCACATCGACGGCGCGTGGCGCGACCACCGCACGTTCGCACTGCTGCGCCACGAGGTCGACGGCACGCTCGTGCAGCGTGTGGAGAATTTCGAGCGATCGGGCTCCGTCGACACTGTTGACACTGTCGACTCGCCACAGCGCCTCGGACGCATCGAACCCGTCTGACCCGCCTTGAGCCTGCCTGACTCTGCGGACCCCCGACCCCCTCTGGCCCCCGACCCCGTCTGACCTTTCGGACCTCCGAACCCGTCTGCCCCCTCGAACCGCTGAACAGCGCCGTCGAAACCCACCTCGACGTGGCCCGTACCCAACTGCGATTCACGTCCACATCGGCGAACGGCATCCATCGGCGATTCATGTCCACAACTGCGATTTTCGTCCACGTTCGCCGACGCTCCGCCATCCGCGCGTCGGAGCTGACGGCGCCGTGCACACCGACGATCGGCGCCGACGTCGGTCTGTGCCCCCCGTCGTCCGCCGGCGGCGGGGCATTGTTACCCCACGCAGTGAAGATTTTTTGCGCGACACGCGCGGCGTGGCTCACTCGTTGTCAAGCCGCCGCACCCTAGCCTGGTGTGCGTGAGTGCCAGCAGCCTGATCTTCTTCGTCATCATTGCCGTGTGGGCTGCCTACATGCTCAAGCACTGGGTGCGCCGCCGCGAGGATCTCGCGACCGCGCGCACCGTCGATCGATTCTCGGAGGCGATGAGGATGCTCGAACGCCGTACCCCGATCCAGGCTGACGTCTCGGCGCGCGCCGACGAGCCGTCGCGTACGATCCTGCGCCCTCAGGTCAGCGTCAAGGGTGCCTCGCGCGTGACGCCCTGCGCCCCCGAGGGTGACGCGCACGCGTCGACCGCTGAGGGTGTCGAGGTGACGACGACGCGGGTGCCCGCTCGTCTGCAGGGCGCGGCGCAGGGCCTTGCCCGCGTGCCGGCGGCGCTCGAATCGCCGAAGGTCAAGCTGTTTGCCCTGCTCGGATCGTTCGGCTTCTTCGTCGTGACGGCGCTGCTCGCTCTGCTGACGCTCGTGCCGGCGTGGCTGCCGTTGCTCGGCCTGCTGGCGACGGCCGGTGTCGTCGTGTGGCTGCGCCGCTCGGCGATCGCAGCGCGGACGGCCAAGGCAGCGTCGACCACGGTGCGCCCGGTGGGCGTCTCAGCTCCGGCGCGCGCCGCGTCGCCCGCGCGTTCGAGCGCCACTGTGGGCGCCACCCGCGTCGAGGTCGAGGCGGCCGAGACCGCGGCGTCCATGACGAAGCGTTCGCCGCTCGTCGCCGAGCTGCCGGAGCGCGACGTCGACGCCGAGCCGGCCGTCGACGTCGAGCCTGACGTGGACGCCGTGGCGCGTGCGCAGGCCGAGGTGTTCGACGCTGCGGCATGGGCGCCCGTCGACGTGCCGCGCCCGACGTACACGATGAAGGCGAAGGCCGAGCGCGAACCTGTCGAGCCGGCGGCGACCGTCGATGAGGTTGATACGCGCCCGCTCGCCGCGCGGTACGAGAACACGCCCGTCGAGGATCTGCCGTTCGACGGCATGGCGCTCGACGAGGACTACGAAGAGCTTCCGCAGGTCTACCGCGCCGGCTGAGGCCGCACGCGAGGCTTTGACGACGGACGGCGGGTGCCCACGGGGCGCCCGCCGTCTTCGTGTGTATGAGGGTGCGTTTCCGGTGTGACGGGTTGCACGTGTGCTTTCGGTGGCACGAAGGAGCGTTCTGCTGGTGGGGTAGTGGAGGAGCAGGGAGCCGTGCGTGGGTCGCCGGGCCCGGCGAGCAGGGTGGGTGACGGCCGATTGGGGCGCCTCGTGTTGGTCTGTGCGCCGCTTGGTGGTAACGTATCTCTCGCTTCACGGGGCTATGGCGCAGTTGGTAGCGCGTCTCGTTCGCAATGAGAAGGTCTGGGGTTCGAATCCCCATAGCTCCACCGAGATGAATACAGACAGCCACCCGGACATGATTGCCGTCCGGGTGGCTGTCTGTATTCACATCTGTCGAACACTGTGATTCGAGGAGCCGCCGCAGCGGAGCGAGGATGGCGAAGTCCCCATGGCTCCGACGCGCGAAGCGCGTGCCGAGCCCCGCCTGTGGCGCCGACGCGCAAAGCGCGTCTCAAGTCCGGGTTCAGCCGCCGCCTACTTGCTCTTGATGTCTCCTCCGATGGAGTCCTTGATGCCGTCGAGGGCTGAGGTGCTGCTCATGACGTACCAGTTGGGGCCGGCGAGGATGGCGTCGTCGCCCGTCAGTTTGCCGGTCGCGTCGGTGATGGCTTTCTTGGCTGCGTTCTCGCCGTCGTAGACGACGAAGATGGCGTGGGTGCCGCCGACGCATTCGCCTGAGCTGGAGGCGCCCGCTGGCGGCGTCGTCGGGTTGTACCCGGTGCAGTGCAGGCCTGCGTTGACGGCTGCGCTGCGCAGTTCCGTCGCGGTGTCGAAGCGGTGGGTCTGGGCGGAGCACGCGGTCAGGACGAGCAGGGGTGTGACGGTGGCGATGGCCCAGGTACGCATGGTGTCAGGCTACTCGCCCGCCCCGGCGCGCTGCGTGCTTCCCCCGTCCTCATCGGTGAAAGCGTGGGTCGGTGCAGTGCGGCGCGAGTCCGCGGTCAGGGGTGACGCTTCGCGCTGTAACAACGAGTCCGCCCGACGCGTTGAAACGCCGCTCACCGACCGCAACGCCACAACGTCCGTTGAATGCGGCCGAAAATCGCCGATGTGGACGAGATCCGCGAAGGGGGACGCCGTTCGCCGATGTGGACGAGATTCGCGAAGGGGGACGAGAATCGCAGGGGGGCGGGGGTTACTTCGACGAGGAGCCGGTGGAGGGGACGACGACGGCGGAGCCCGAGGACGGCCAGCACGAGAAGCCGGCGGGCAGCGTCACCTTGCCGCCCTCGACCATGTCGAGGCACTTGGAGACGAGGACGTTCGGGTCCTTGCTCACCGACTTCGCGAGCGCTTCGTTGGCCTTCGCCTGCTGTTCGGCCGTCTTGACGCCCTGCTCGGCGATGCGCGTCTGCGCGACCTGGGCGAGCAGCGCGTTGGCCTTCGACTGCGTGTTGTCGTCGAGCTTGATGACCGGGATGATCACCGACAGCACCTCGATCTGGTCGCCGATCTGGTCGCGCATGTCCTTCGTCGCGTCGTCTGAGAGCTTCGCGAGCGTCGGGGTCGTCGGGTTGCCCTTCTCGTCGACGGCGAGGGCGTCGTAGGACGCGAACTCCTTGTTGAGGCTCGAGGAGAGCTGCCGGTCGACGAGGCTCGAGCGGATGCTGGAGAACTCGCGGTAATTCTGGAACAGCGCGTCGGAGGCGTCGGGGCGGATACGCCAGCGGATGGACGCGTCGACGCACGCCGTCGCCTGGTGGGCGATGCGCACGTTGATGCAGCTCTTGTCGTCGGCGGTGTGGCTGTCGGTCTGGATCGCGGCGTCCATGTACGTCACCTTCTGCCACGGCGCCTTGAGGTGGAAGCCATTGCTGAGGCTGCCCGTCGGCTTGCCGAACGTCGTCACGACACCGATCTCCTTCGTCGGCACGACGACGGAACTCGCGACGGCGAGGACGATGACGGCGAGCGTCGCGCAGGCCGCAGAGACGAGGTAGGCCAGACGCGCGCGAGCCCGCGTGCTCGGCGCCTCGGGACGCGCGGCGTGCAGGAACACGCGGGCGGGGGAGGCGCCGGTGTCGAGATCATCGCTGTTGTCGGTGTCGGCATCTGCTACACCGTCATCCGATGCGTCGAGATCACCCGCGCGGGCACGACCGGTCGTGGCCGCCCCGCCCCGCGAGTGCGAGACGGCGTGCTCCCGCCCCGCGCGGCGCAGGTGGCGCCCGTAGAGGAAGGCCACGAGGGCGAGCAGAAGCAGGATCACGCTGAAGATCGTCGAGGCCATGGCGTGAGTGTAGAGCCGCGATGACGCCCGAATGCCGACGCGCCGCCCACATTGTCGTGGGCGGCGCGTCGCGCGAGCTTCGGGTCAGGCGCGCGTCACGGGTGACGTTCGTGACGTGCGAGGTCGCTGGTCTCGGTGTCGACGTGCGGCGATGCTTCGACCGCTTCGAGGATCGCTTCCTCGCTGCCGCCCTTCGCGCCGTAGCGAGCGATGCCGATGCCGACGACGACTGCGGTGAGGCCGAGCGTCAGCCACAGGTTGAGGCGCTGGTCGGCGCGCAGCGCCATCGCGACGATCGTGAAGACGATGAACGCCATCGTCACGTAGGTCAGGACGGGGAAGGCCCACATGCGTACGGCCGGGCGTGCGCCGACGCGGTTCATCGCGGCGCGCGAGCGCAGCTGCGTCGCGGCGATGACGAGGTAGACGATGAGCGCGATGGCGCCCGACGTCGACAGCAGGTACGTGAAGATCTTCTCCGGCAGCAGGTAGTTGCCGAACACGGCGACGAAGCCGACGACGACGGAGACGAGGATCGCGACCTGCGGCACGCCGCGTCGGTTGATGCGCGCGAACGCCTTGGGTGCGTCGCCGCGCTGGCCGAGGCTGAACGCCATGCGACTCGCGGTGTAGAGCGCGGAGTTGAGGCAGCTCGCGACGGCGGTCAGGATGACGAAGTCGAGCACGCTCGCCAGATTCTCCAGACCCATGTTGTTGAGCGCCTCCTGGTAGGAGCCATTCTTCTGCAACGAGGGGGAGTTCCACGTCGTCAATGCGATGACCACGAAGATCGAGCCGAGGTAGAACAGCGAGATGCGCCAGATGACGCTGTTGACGGCCTTGCGGATGCCCTCGACCGGGTTCTTCGACTCGGCCGCGGCGATCGTCACGATCTCGGTGCCCATGAACGTGAACATCGTCGTCAGCATGGCGGCGAGGACGCCGCTCCAGCCGTCGGCGAAGAAGCCGTGGTCGGTGAATCCGTGCAGCCCCGAGGCGTGCGAGCCGGGAAGGATGCCGAGGATCGCGAGCACACCGAGGACGATGAACCCGACGATGGCGATGACCTTGATGAGCGCGAACCAGAACTCGAACTCGCCGTAGTTGGCGACGGAGAACAGGTTCGTCACCGTCAGCAACGCGGTGATGATGAGAGCGAACACCCATTGGGGCCAGTCGATCCAGCCCGAGAGGATCTTCGCGCCGGCCGTCGCCTCCACGGGGATGACGAGCACCCAGAACCACCAGTACAACCACCCGATGGAGAAGCCCGCCCACTTGCCGAGCGCGCGGTCGGCGTAGACGGAGAACGAGCCGGAATCGGGGTTGGCCGTCGCCATCTCGCCGAGCATGCGCATGACGAGGACGACGACGAGACCGGCCGCCG